>JAUIID010000216.1 GCA_030431615.1 Alphaproteobacteria bacterium | reverse complement strand
CCAGACGGCCTATCGCTTCAACGTCGCCGAGGCGCACGACTGGATCGTCAAGCATGAGGTGGCGCTCGCGACGGCCGGCAAGGTCGTCAACTTCTCCGACCAGCGCGAGCGCTTGAATGCTGCCCAGGCCGAGAAGGCCGAGCTGCAGGTCGAGGTGATGCGGGGCGGGCTTGTGCCGGTCGATGCCGTCGAGCGCGCATGGACGCAGACCTTCAGCGTGGTCCGCGATCTCTTCAGGGCGATCCCCATGTCGTGCGTCGACAGGCTCCTCGCCGCTGCAGAGGACGGCCGGCCTGCGCTCAAGGCTGCGATGCAGGACGAGATCGACGACGCGCTGACGCGCGCGAGCCGGATAGAGGTTGCGATTGATTCCGGCGAAGAGGCGGACGCTGCATAAGGCCCTTGTTCAGCCGATGGCTAGGTCATTGGCCATCATGGCGCCGCCTCCGCCGCTGACGATCGACAAATGGGCCGAGACGCATCGCGTGTTGTCCCGCAAGGACTCGGCCCGTCCCGGTCGCTGGCGCACCGAGCCGCAGCAGCGGGACGTGCTCCGTGCGTTCACCGATCCCATGGTCCGCAAGGTCGTCGTGATGGCGGCCTCGCAGGACTTCGGCAAGTCGCAGCTCCTCAACAACGTGGTCGGATACTTCGTCCACCACGATCCGAGCAACATTCTCGTCCAGCAGCCGACGATAGACCTCGCGATCAAGTGGTCCAAGGGCCGGCTTGACCCGATGATCGAGAGCAGTCCGGTGCTGCTCGAGACGATGGGGCAGCGCAAGAGCCGCAACAGCGACAACACGCTCTACCATCGCCAGTTCCCGGGCGGTCAGATGTTCATCGTTGGTGCGAATTCGCCTTCCGGCCTGGCTGCGCAGTCCGTCCGCGTGGTCATGTCCGATGAGGTGGACCGCTATGACGTTTCGGCCGGCGAGGAAGGCGATCCGCTTACCCTGGCGCAGCAGCGGACGGTGGATTACGGCGACTTCGCGGTGCTCGGTGAGTTCTCGACGCCGCTGATCAGGGGTTACAGCCGGATCGAGGCCAGTTACGAGCAGTCCGACCAGCGCATCTACCGGCTGGTCTGCCCGCATTGTGACGGTAGGTTCACGCCGACGATCAAAGATGTGCAGTGGGACAAGGCGCCCGGGGTCGATGGCGCCAAGCATGTGCATCTGCCGGAGACGGCGGCGATTGTCTGTCCCGAGTGTGGCGTCCGGTGGACCGAATCGCAGCGGCAGAAGGCGATTCGCGACGGTGGCTATGAGGCCCGGGCGCAGTTTACCGGCATCGCCGGCTTCCTCTGCAACGCCTATTGTTGCCCGCGCGCTTCGCTGCCTCGCATCGTCCGGCGCTTCCTCGAGAGCAAGGGCAACCCGGAGCGGGAAAAGACCTTCGTCAACCTGATCGAGGCCCGGACCTGGGCCAAGCGGGGTGATTCGGCGAATTGGGAGGTCTTGGTCGGCCGTCGCGAAAGGTGGCAGCTCGGCGAGGTGCCGGCTGGCGTGCTGTTCCTGACGGCTGGCGTTGATGTTCAGGACTTCCGGCTCGAGGTCGGGGTCTATGGATGGGGCCGCGACAAGCAGTCCTGGCTGATCGACTACCGCGTTTTGCATGGTGACACGTCGCAGCCCGACGTTTGGGCCGAGCTTGGGCACGTCCTGAACGGCGAATACCGGCACGACAGCGGTCAGACGTTGCCTATTCGCGTGATGGCGATCGATAGCGGCGGCCACCGGACGCGGCAGGTCTACACGTTCGCGGCCAAGCAGCCTCAACCGAGCTACGGCAGGCAGACGGGCGCCGTGGCGCCGCGTGTTCGCACCGTGGCGGCCATCAAGGGCGCCGATCGGTGGGACGGCATCGTCGTTCAGGCCGGCAAGCCGGACGGGTCGAAGCAGCGCGCGTCCTGGGTGTTCACCCTCGGCGTCTCGCACATCAAGGACGAACTGATCGGCTGGCTTCAGTCCGAATGGCCATCGCGCGAGGAGATCGCCGCAGGCGTGGCCTATCCGTTCGGTGCGCATCATGTGCCGGAGAGCGTGGAGGACGAATATTTCAAGCAGCTTTGCTCCGAGACCTTGGAAACCGAGCGCGCACGAGGCCGCACCGTGCGGGTCTGGCGGACGAAGCCCGGGCACCGGAATGAAGCGCTCGACATCTTCGTCTATGCCCGTGCGGCGGCGCACATGTACGGCATGGACCGTTTCAGCGAGCATCGCTGGCGAGACATGGAGGCGGCGCTCGCCGTTTGGGATGAGCCGCAGGCGCCCGCTCCCCTCGCGGCGCCGCGTGTCGTCATCAAGCCGGCAGACCGCAAGCGCGGCCCGACGAGCGACTGGCTCGGCGGGGGCGGGGGCTGGCTCTGATGGCTTGGACCCAGACTGACCTCGACCGGATCGACCGGGCGATTGCTACTGGTGAACTCACGGTTCGTTTCGCTGACGGCAAGACCGTCACCTACCAGTCGGCCACTGACCTCGAGCGGCGCCGACAGATGATCAGCCGGGCGCTCGAGGACGCATCCTCGACGCCACGCACGAGCCGCACCATCTTCGCGAGCTTCGCCAAGGAATGAAGTCCGAGAACGTGGTCCGGCTGCCGCTCGACGAACGCAGGTTCGACGCGGCCAGCCGGGGCAGGATGAGCCTCAACTGGCTGACCAGCGACACCTCGCCCAATGCCGAGGTGCTGCCGGCTATCTCGACGCTGCGGCAGCGCTCGCGCGATCTGGTCCGAAACAACGCCTATGCGGCCCGCGCGGTCAGTGTGCTGTCGAGCAACATCATCGGCGACGGCATCAAGCCGCGTCCGAAGACGGGCGTCGACAAGCTCGATCAGCAGGTTGTGCGGCTCTGGCGGGAATGGTCCGACGAGGTCGGCTTCGACGGCATCCAGTATCAGGCCGTCAAGTCGATGATCGAGTCCGGCGAGGCGCTGGTCCGGCTGTACACGCGCCGGCCCGGCAGCATGGACACGCCGGTTCCGCTGATGCTGCGCGTGCTCGAGGGAGACCATCTCGACGGCAACAAGCTGAGCGTTCGCGGCCCGCGCATCGTCGGCGGCATCCAGTACGACCCGGTGGACGACGTCGAGGGCTATTGGCTGTACCAGCGGCACCCGGGCGATGCCGATCCGCTCAGCTTGGCAAGCTCCTTCACGCCTGCGGCGAATGTCTGCCACCTCTACCGCGAGGACAGGCCCGGACAGTCGCGCGGCTTGCCGTGGCTTTCGCCGGTGATCTCGATGCTCGCCCAGGTCGGCGAGTACCAGGCCGCCGCGATCATGAAGGCCAAGGTCGAGTCGTGCATGGTCGGCGCCATGGAGAGCGAGGCCGATCTCAGCGACGAGCCGATCGGAGCCGAGCAGGAAGGCGCCGCGGCGATCCTCGATGCGACCGGCCAGGCGGTCGAGAAGTTCGCGCCGGGCATGATCCTGCAGCTGCCGCCCGGCAGGAGCATGACCTTCTTCTCGCCGAGCGGGCAGGGCGACTTCGAGCCGTTCCTGCTGCACCTGCTCTATGCGTGCGCGTCCGGCATCGGCGTGACGTTCGACCAGCTCACGGGTGATCTGCGGCAGGCGAACTTCAGCAGCCTGCGGGCCGGCAAGGTCGAGCAGCGGCGGCTGGTCGAGCACTGGCAATATCACCTCGTGATCCCGCAGCTCTGCCGGAAGGTGTGGCGCAGGTTCATCGCGGACGCCATCGCGTTCGGCGCCCTGCCGCGTCGTGCCGCCGGCTATCCGGTCGAGTGGATCGCGCCGAGCCATGAGCCGGTCGACCCGCTGAAGGAAGGCCAGGCCATGATCGAGATGATCAAGGCCGGCTTGCTGCCGCCAAGCTGGGCGGCGGCTCAGCTCGGCTACGACATGGCCGACCTCATCCAGGCCTATCAGAGCGACAAGGCGGCATTCGAAGCGGCGGGCCTCGATTTCGAGGGCCTGTTCGCCGCCGCGCCTGCCGACGAAGGAAGCGACGATGACGGAAGCGACGATGACGCAGCCGACGACGAGTGAGGCGCCGGTGACGGTGCCGGCCGAGGACACGCGCCGGGCGGTGCTGCTCGAGGTGCGCCGCGAGGCAGTGGTCCGGCCGAAGTCGCTGAACGCCGAGGCGCGCACGGTCGAGCTCACCTTTACGACCGAGACGCCCGTCGAGCGCTACGGCTTCCGGCCCGACGACAGCATCGGCCTTTGGCGCGAGGAACTGTCGCTCGACGCCAAGGCGGTCGATCTCGCGCGCTTGAACGGCGGCGCTCCACTGCTCGACACGCACAACAATTGGGGCCTCGCCGACGTGATCGGCGTGGTCGAAGAGGCTCGGCTCGACGGCAAGGTCGGCGTCGCCCGGGTGCGCTTCAGCGAGCGCGCCGAGGTCGAGCCGATCTGGCGCGACGTTCAGTCGGGCATCATCCGCAACGTGAGCGTCGGCTACCGGGTCCAGGAATGGCAGTCGGTCGGCAGCGATGACGAGACGCCGCGCTTCCGGGCGACCCGATGGACGCCTTACGAGATTTCCCTCGTCCCCATTCCGGCGGATGCTGGCGCGCGGGTGCGCGCGGCCGGTGTGACCAGCTCTCCGAAACAGGCGGACCGATCCGCCGCAACTGAGGATACAACGATGGCCGATAAGGCAGTCGTCGATCCGGCGGCCGATGGCGCCGCCGTGAACAAGACCACCCCGCCGCCCGTCGATGTCGACGCCGTGCGGGCCGAAGCGACGCGCAGCGAGCGCAAGCGGATCGATGACATCCGCGAATTCGAGAAGCGTCTGGGCAGCGAGTTCGTCGCGAAGCATGTCGACGCCGGCACGGCGATCGAGACCGTTCGCGCCGAGGCGCTCAAGCTGATCATGGCGAAGGACGACGAGTCGCCGACCAGCGGCGTCCGCGCCGACGTGCTCGACGATGGCCGCGACCGCTTCGTCCGCGGCGCTTCCGACTGGCTGATGCAGCGGGCCGGGTCGGCCTCGATCGGCGCCAAGGGCAAGGTGATGGAGCCCGGCGAGTTCCGGGGCATGTCGCTGGTCGACCTGGCGCGGCACAGCCTCGAGCTCTCCGGCGTCACCACGCGCGGGCTCGACCGCAACGAGATGGTCGGGCAGGCCCTGTCCTTCCGCTCCAACCTCAACCAGACGACGGGCGACTTCTCGGTCCTGCTCGCCAACGTCATGCACAAGGTCTTGCTGGGTGCCTACCAGCTCGCGCCGATGACCTGGCCGCTGTGGTGCCGCACCGGCTCGGTGACGGACTTCCGGGCGCATAACCGCTACCGGCTCGGCTCGATCGGCAATCTCCTGACCGTGCCCGAGGGTGACGAGATCAAGTTCAAGCCGATCCCCGACGGGGAAAAGCAGTCGATCTCGGCGACCACTAAGGGCATCCGCGTTGCCGTCACCCGCCAGATGATCATCAACGACGACATGGCGGCCTTCAACGCGATCCCGACGCAGCTCGGGCAGGCGGCGGCGCGCTCGATCGAGGCGGCGGCCTATGCCCTGCTCGCCGAGAACAGCGGCCTTGGCCCGACGATGGACGACGCGGTCGTGTTCTTCGATGCCGCGCACAACAACGTCGGCACCGGCTCTGCCTACAGCATGGCCGCCATCGATGCCGACCGGCAGGTGATGGCCAGCCAGATGGACCCGGAGGGGCTCGATTACCTCGATCTCCGCCCGTCCGTCGTGCTGGTCTCGCTCGCCCTCGGCGGCACGGCCCGGGAGATCAACACCAACGAGTATGATCCGGCGGACAACAAGTTCCGCCGCCGGAACGACGTCCGCGGGCTGTTCTCGGCCGTGGTCGACACGCCGCGGCTCACGGGGAACCGGCGGTACATGTTCGCCGATCCGAGCATCGCCGCCGCTTTCGAGGTCGCCTTCCTCGAGGGGCAGCAGAGCCCGATGCTGGAGTCTCAGCCGGGCTGGTCGACCCTGGGGCAGGAGTGGCGGATCGTCCACGACTGGGGCGTTGGCGCGCTCGACTGGCGTGCTGCGGTCACGAACATCGGCACCGGCGGCTGATAGGGCCGAGGAAAGGATCTAGGAAATGGCTACCAACTTCGTGCGCGAGGGCGACACCCTCGAGGTCGAGGCGCCCTCGGGCGGCCTCACCGCCGGCCACGTCTACAGCATCGGCAACGCCTTTGGCGTGGTGCTGACGAACACGGCCTCCGGCGCCAACGCCATCCTCAAGACGGGCGGCGTCTGGGACATCGCCAAGACCAATGCCGCCAGCATGTCGATGGCGGTCGGCGCGAATGTCCACTGGGACAATAGCGGCAAGGCGGCGACCACCTCGGCGACCAGCAACGTCAAGATCGGTGTCTGCCTCGCCGTGGTGAGCAACACCGACACGACCGTGCGCGTCCGTCTCAACCCGAGCATGTGACCGTGAGCGCGACGTCAGTGAAGCGGGAATGGCGCCCGACCGACATCGAGGTCGGTCGGGTCTATGTCGGGACTCCTTGCTATGGCGGGGTGGTGCTTGCCTCCTTCGCCCAGGCAATGATCGACCTTTCCGCCGACCTGACGTCGCGCGGCGCTCAGATGGTCTGGGCGCGGACGCACAGCGAGAGCCTGGTGCATCGCGCCCGCGACACCATCACGGCCAGCTTCATGGCCGACCCGGAAGCGTCGCACCTGATCTGGCTCGACGCCGACATCGCCTTCGAGGCGAAGGACGTCATTCGGCTGATGCTGCACGATGTCGACATCATCGGCGGCGTCTATCCGAAGAAATGCTATCCGGTCGAAACCGTGGTGCACGGGCTCGAGGGCGGTGCGGTCAACGAGACCAGCGGCGCCGTCGAGGTTTCGGTGATCGGCACTGGATTCCTCTGCACGAAGCGCGTCGTCTACGAGCGCATCCGCGCGGCGACGCCGGAGCTCGCCTACCAGGCGGCCGAGGACGACGAACGGATCGCGCCATGGCGGCACCATTACTGGCCCTGCCCGGTAGAGGACGGTGTGCTCTGGTCGGAAGACTATGCCCTCTGCCGCCGCTGGCGGGCCATGGGCGGCCAGGTCTGGGCCGACCCGGCCATCAAGCTTACCCATATCGGCGCCCATGAATTCAGGGCCGACGGGTCGAACGGCCCGGCAGTTCCGGCCGAGGTGTCGGCAGCCGCATGACGGCCTTCGATCGGGCGGTCGAAACCATGTTCGCGAACTCGGACATGGCGCGGGAGGTCATCTACACGCCGCCGGGCGAGGACGTCGATCCGGTGACGGTCGAGATGGTGCCGCAGAGCCTGGAGCCGGATGCATCCCTCGGGTCGCGGTCGATGGCCCGGCGCGAGATCATGCGCTTCGAGGTGCCGGTGGCATCACTCGCCAGCCCGGCGAAAGACGGCACGATCACCTATCTCGGCGTGGTCTGGAACATCAACTCGACGCCGACCCATGCCGATGATGAGCGGCTGACCTGGCTGATCGAGGCCTATCGGTGAGGCTGATCGCGGCGCTCGACGGCTCGCTCGTCGAGATGATGCGGGAAGAGGCCCTGATCGTTGGGAAGGCGGGGCCGCGGGCGGTCAAGGAAAGCACCAATCTCGGCAAGGCGAAGGCCCGGGCGCATGTCGCCTCGGCGCTCGGCCGCCGGGCGGGCTACCTGCTCACGTCCCGGGTCTACGAGAACGGCCCCGGCGACGCGGCGGGGCTGATCTATTCCCGCTGGAAGCGGCGGGGACGCGGCGGCCAGCCGAGCGACGTCCTGGCGGCGCATGCCAACGGTGCGGTGATCGAGCCGCGCCAGTCGAAGTTTCTCTATGTCCCGCTGGTCAGGGGGCGCCTGTCGCGCCGGGAGCGGCGGATCTTCCAGCAGGGCGCCGGCAAGGTCGACGTCGTGCCGATCGGCCGCGGGCGCTACCTCGTCGTCGAGCGTCGCCGCCGTGGCCCGGGCAAGCCGATCGCGCTGCTGCTGCCGCGGGTCGAGCTGCGCGGGCGGCTCCGGCTGGCGCCGATCTACCAGGAGGCCGAGCGCGATCTGCGCACCCGCCTCGTCCGCTACCTGACACCGGCCGGCAATGCCTAGCTCGATCCGCGAGATCGCCCTGGCGGCAGTCGCCACCGCACTCGGCGGGCTCGCCGAGTTCGCGCTCGTCGCGCGGAACTGGAGCGGCCAGCCGGCGCCGGGCGAGCTGCCGGCAGCCGTGCTCTGGGACGGTGCCGAGGACACGCGCGCCAATCGCACCGGGGCTATCCAGATCGCGCTGGGCTGCGATGTCGACATTATCTGCGCTGCGTCCAGCGATGCCGGGATCGGGCCGGAAATCTCCGAGCGGCTGGCCCAGGTCAAGCAGGTCCTGATGGCCGACTGGACGCTCGGCGGGACGGTCGCCGAGGTCCGCTATCTCGGCTGCAGCGAGCCCGTCCTCGACGACGAAGCCGGCGGCTCGCCGCTCGCCTCGCTCACCGCGCGTTTCGAGCTGATGATCGAGCACTCCGAAACAGACCCCTACACGGAAAGGAACGGCTGACATGGCCGATTTTGCGGAGAAATCCAGAATCGTGCTCGCGAAGGTCGAATCCTCCGCGGGCACGGATGCGTCGCCGGTGGTCGGCACGAACGCGGTTCGCGTCACCGATGCCCAGCCGGGCATCAATCTCGAGGTCCAGGAGATCCCGGCAGCGTCGGGCGATCTCGACGACAACGACCAGAGCCCGAACGGCGGCCGGATGGAGCCGACCATCGTCCTGCCGCTGCGCGGTTCCGGGGCGGCTGCGACGGCGCCGGACTTCGATCCGCTGCTGCAGTCCGCCGCCTTCGGCGTGACCAACCTCGCGGCCGACGTGACCGGCACGGCGACGGCGGGCGGTGCCAGCACGATCACCGTCGAGGATGCCGATCTCACGGCCGATGACCAGTATATCGGCATGATCATCGAGCTCACGGGCGGGACCGGGTACAGCGCGGGCAGTCCGAAGCAGAACCGCCGGCTGATCGTCGACAGCGTCAACAGCACCAACGTCATCACGGTCTATCCGGCATGGGCGGTTCAGCCGGACACCGACACCACCTATGCGATCCGGGCCTGCAACCTCTATCGGCCGATCTCGTCGTCGCTGAAAACCTCGACGCTCAAGATGATCTATCGCGAGGCCGGCGGCGGCGACTCGGTCCAGTACACG
>JAUIID010000215.1 GCA_030431615.1 Alphaproteobacteria bacterium | reverse complement strand
CTCGACGATGAGGATGGCGTTCTTGCCGGTAAGCCCGATGGTCGTGAGCAGACCCACCTGGAAGAACACGCCGTTCTCGAACCCGCCGATCCAGGCGCCGACGAGCGCACCCAGGACGCCGATCGGCATGGCGAACATGACGGCCGCCGGCACCACCCAGCTCTCGTAGAGGGCGGCGAGGCTGAGGAACACCACGGCGACCGAGAGGAAGTAGAGCAGCGGCGCCTGGCTGCCGGATTCCTGCTCCTCGAGCGAGAGCCCGGTCCAGGAGATGTCGAAGCCCGGCGGCAGCTGCCCCACCAGCCGCTCGATCTCGGCCATGGCCTCGCCGGTCGAGACGCCCGCCGCCGGCGAGCCCTGGAGCTGCATGGCCGGCACGCCGTTGTAGCGGTAAAGCCCCTGCGGGCCGAAGCGCCAGTTGCCCTCGACGAAGTTCGAGAACGGCACGAGGCCGCCGCTGGCATTGCGCACCCGCCAGCGTTCGATGTCCTCGGGCGAGCTGCGCGCATCGGCCTCGCCCTGCACGTAGACCCGCTTGATCCGGCCGCGGTCGAGGAAGTCGTTCACGTACCGGCCGGCCCAGGCGACGGTCAGAAGATCGCTCACGTCGCTCGCCGTGACGCCGACCGCCCCGGCCTTGCGCCAGTCGATGTCGAGGCCGTATTGCGGCGCGTCCTCGAGCCCGTTGGGCCGGATCGAGCCGATGAGCGGGCTCTCGCCCGCCATGCCGAGGAGCTGGTTTCGCGCCTCCAGAAGCTGCTCGTGGTTCTGCCCGCCGCGCGCCTGCAGGTAGAGATCGAAGCCGCTGACATTGCCGAGCTCGATCACGGCGGGCGGCACGATCGGGAAGACCATGGCGTCCTGGATGCCCATCATGGCACCGAAGGCCCGCCCGGCAATCGCATGCACCTCCTGGTCGGGACGCGGCCGCTCGTCCCAGTCCTTCAGCCGGACGAAGCCGATGCCTACATTCTGGCCCGAGCCCGCGAAGCTGAAACCCATGACGGTGAACATCGCCTCGACGTTCTCGGCCTCGTTCGTGAGGAAGTAGCCCTCGATCTGGTCGAGCACGTCGAGCGTGCGCGACGCCGTGGCGCCGGCCGGCCCCTGGACGAAGGTGAACATGATGCCCTGGTCCTCGTCGGGGAGGAAGCCGGTGGGCGTACGGGCGAAGAGCCCGATCATGCCGGCGACGAGAAGGAGGTAGACCAGGCCCACCCGGACCGGCCGGCGGACAATCCAGCCGACGCTGCCGGCATAGCCGCGCTGGGTGCCGTCGAAGAAGCGGTTGAACCAGCCGATGGGCCCCCGGGTCCTGCGGTGCGAGTTCCGCGACTTCAGGAGCGTGGCGCAGAGCGCCGGCGTCAGCACCAGCGCCACGACCACGGAGAGGAACATGGCCGAGACGATGGTGATCGAGAACTGCTTGTAGATCACGCCGGTCGAGCCGCCGAAGAAGGCCATCGGCACGAAGACGGCGGAGAGCACGACGGCGATGCCGACGAGTGCTCCGGTGATCTGGCCCATCGACTTCCTGGTCGCCTCGCGCGGGCCGAGGCCCTCCTCCTCCATGATGCGCTCGACATTCTCGACCACGACGATGGCGTCGTCGACGAGGAGTCCGATGGCCAGCACCATGGCGAGCATGGTGAGCGTGTTGATCGAGAAGCCGAAGGCCGCCAGCACGCCGAACGTGCCGAGGATGACCACCGGCACGGCCAGCGTCGGGATCAGCGTCGCCCGCCAGTTCTGCAGGAAGAGCAGCATGACGAGGAAGACGAGGCCGATCGCCTCGAAGAGGGTGATCACCACCTCCTCGATGGAGATGCTGATGAAGGGCGTGGTGTCGTAGGGGACGTTGTAGACCACGCCATCGGGGAAGAACTCGGCGAGTTCGTCCATGCGCGCCCGCACGCTCTCGGCCGTGTCGAGCGCATTCGCACCGCTGGCGAGCTGGATCGCGAGGCCCGAGGCCGGCTGGCCGTTGAAGCGGCTGATGGTGCTGTAGGACTGTGCCCCGATCTCCACCCGGGCCACGTCCTTCAAGAGTACGAGCCCGCCATCCGTCTCGGCCCGGAGCACGATCTGTTCGAAGTCCGCCGGCGTCTGCAGCAGCGACTGGGCGGTCACCGTGGCATTGAGCTGCTGGTCCGTGACCGACGGCAAGGCACCCAGGGAGCCGGCGGAGATCTGCGCGTTCTCGCGCGAGACCGCGTCGACGACATCCGAAGGAGCGAGCTCGAAGGCCGCGAGCTTGGAAGGATCGAGCCAGATGCGCATCGCGTAGGGCGCGCCGAACACCTGGACGGCACCCACCCCCGGCACGCGGCTGATCTCGTCGACGACGTTGGACGAGAGGTAGTCCGCGAGATCGACCTGATCGAGCGAGCCGTCCTCGGCGATGAGGCCGATGACCATGAGGAAGCCGGCCGAGGACTTGCGCACCTCGATGCCCTGGCGCTGCACGGTCTCGGGCAGGAGCGGCGTCGCCTGCGCCAGCCGGTTCTGCACCTGCACCTGGGCGATGTCGGGGTCGGTGCCGGTCGTGAAGGTGAGCTTGATCTCCGCCCGGCCCGCCGAGGACGAGCTCGAGCTGATGTAGCGGAGCCCGTCGAGCCCGGTCATCTGCTGCTCGACCACCTGGGTCACGGTGTTCTCGACGGTCTCCGCCGAGGCGCCGGGATAGGTGGCGGTGACCGTGACCGATGGCGGGGCGATCTGCGGGTACTGGGCGATCGGCAGGGTCATGACGGCGAGCACGCCGACGCCCATGACGAGGATGGCGATCACCCAAGCAAAGACCGGGCGATCGATGAAGAAGCGGGCCATCGGGTTTCTTCCGCCTGTCTCTTGGGTTCAGCCGTCGCTGCGGGCGGCGAGGTTGGCGCCCTCGCCAGCACCGTCCGGCGCGTTGTCGCGCTCGGCCGGCGCCACGGTGGCCCCGGGCCGGATCTTCTGCAGCCCGGCCACGACCATGCGCTCGCCATCGGCGAGGCCGTCGGAGGTGACCCAGTGGGGTCCGTGCGCCTGCAGGACGGTCAGCACCCGTTCCTCGACGACGTTCTCGTCATTGACCACATAGGCGATGGGCCGGCCGCGGCGGTCGCGCATCACGCCTTCCTGCGGGGCGAGGATCACGCCCTCGGCCACGGCCTGCGGCATCTCCACCTGGGCGTACATGCCCGGCAGCAGCAGCTCGTCGGGGTTGGGGAACTCGAGCCGCAGCGTCACCACGCCGGTCTGCTCGTGAACATAGGGCTCGGCCGCCGTCAAGAGGCCCGTATGCTCATAAGGCTGGCCGTCGGCCAGGGTGAGCGTCACGGTAGGCTGGGCGCCGGCGAGCCGCTGTGCGGTGGTGCCGCGCCGCCAGGCGATGATCTCGGCGGCCGACTGGGTGACGTCGACCTTCACCGGGTCGATGGTGCGGATGATCGCCAGGGGTGTCACCTGCCCGGCGGTCACGAGCGAGCCCTGCGTCGTCAGGGAGCGGCCGATGATGCCCGTCAGCGGTGCCCGGATGGTCGTCCGCTCGAGGTCGATCCTGGCGGCCAGGAGCTCCGCCTCGGCGACCTTCAGGCCGGCCGCTGCGGCGTCGCGCTCTGCCACCGCGTCGTCGAGCGCCTGCTGGCTCGTCGCCCGCCGCTCGACCAGTGCGCTCACGCGATCGGCATCCTTGTTGGCCGAGGTCAGCCGGGCCTGAGCCTGGGCCACCTGGGCCTCGGCGACGGCGACCTGCGCCTCGTAGGTAGCGGAATCGATGCGATAGAGCAGATCGCCCACCGCCACGTGCGCGCCTTCCTCGTAGAGCCGCTCGACGATGATCCCGTCGACCTGCGGGCGCACCTCGGCCACGCCGGAGGCAACCACGCGGCCGGGCAGCGTGCTGGTCAGCGTCAGGTCCTGCGCCTTGAGCGTCACGACGGTCACCGGTGTCGGCGGGGGCGTCGGCGCCGCCTGGGCCAGTACGTCGCCTGCCCAGGCGCCGATCCCGCACCCGAATCCGATCAGGGCGGAGAGCATGACCGCGGCGCACGCCCGCGCACCCGCCAGCCCCGCCCGGGGCGCTGAAGCCGTTCCCGCCATTCCGTCGCTCTCCTGGCATGTGGGCGCGGAATGTGGCATGCGGGCTGGACCCGCCATTAGAAAACCGCGCGGTTTCCAACGTAGGGAGTTGCATCCCCATGGCAAGTGAAGAGCTATGTTGCAGCGCAGAAAAATCATTGCAGTGCGACAAACCGGCCGCGGGGCGCGCTGCCCGGCTGAGCCTCGCCGAGCGCGAGACCCTGATCCTCGACGCCACCGAGCGGCTGCTCGCCGAGGAGGGCCTCGCCGGTGCCAGCATGGGGGCGATCGCGCGGACAGCCGGCATGTCGAAGCGCACGGTCTATACGGTCTTCACCAGCCGCGAGCAGCTCTTCGAGGCCCTGGTGCGGCGCACGCGGGCCATCTTCGTCCGGCCGCTCGCCGAGGGCGACCGGGCCATGCCCCTCGCCGCCCGGCTGCACCGGCTGCTCGAGCCCGAGATCCGGGAATCGGCATGGGCAGCGCCCACCATCATCCTCCGCGCCGTGGTGGCGGAGGCGGCCAGCCATCCCGAGGTCGCCCGGCTGCTCCTGACCGAGGGCATCGACGTCTGCCGCGAGCTGGTCGCGGCCGAGCTCGACCATGCGCGGTCACGGGGCGAGCTCGCCTGCGCCGACATCAGGACCGCTGCCAGCCTGCTCTGCGACATGGCCTATACCTGCCCCCTCGAGCAGCTCCTGGACCCGGAGCGTCAGCCCCCGGCACCCGAGCAGCGCCGGGCCCGGCTCGACCTCGCCATCCGCGTCTTCCTCGCCGGCTTCGCCGCCCCGGCACGACCCTGAGGCACCCCTTGCTGTTGCAGATTCCGCGACAATGGCCCTCGGGTTGTCGCGTATAGCGCGACAGTTCTGCCCGGGATGTCGCGTTATATGCGACAGGCGGCCGGCAACTGTCGCGTATAACGCTACAGCAAAGCTCGACTGTCGCGCTATGCGCGACACCTGTCGACGAACGAACCTGCCGAACCGACGAGCGAACCCACGGAATCGACGATCGAACCCGGCGATTCGACGAACGAACCCAGACTTCGACGAACGAACCCGGCGCCCATCAAGTTATTGATCTAACGTCGTTTTTGCCGGTCTCGCCAGAATTGCCGGCGGCTTCAGCAGGCCGGAAAGCCGATTTTGCCGAACCAACCCGGAAGGCTTGACCGAGGGCCCGAGTTAGGTTATTATTCCTTCATCAGAGCCCGTAATAGAGCTCGAACTCGGCCGCGGTCGGCAGCCGGGCCAGGTGATCGACCTCGGCCCGCTTGACCGCCACATAGGCCTCGATCAGCTCGCTGCTCATCACCTCGCCGCGCAGGCAGAACTCGTGGTCCGCCTCGAGCGCTTCGAGCGCCGCCTCGAGCGTGCGGCAGGTGGAGGGGATGCCCTCGAGCTCCTCCGCCCGGAGGTCGTAGAGGTTGCGGTCCATGGCATCGCCCGGCTCGAGCTTGCGGGCAATGCCGTCGAGCCCCGCCATGAGGACGGCGGTGAGTGCCAGATACGGGTTGGCCGAGGCGTCGGCGAAGCGCAGCTCGACCCGCTTGCGGTCCGGCCGGTCGGCATAGGGAATGCGGATCGCGGCCGAGCGGTTGTGGGCGGCGAAGGTCAGAAGCGTCGGCTCGTCGAGGTTCGGCTGCAGCCGGCGGTAGCTGTTGGTGGTGGGATTGGTGAAGGCGTTAAGCGCGCGCGCATGAGCCAGGATGCCGGCGGTGAACTGCAGGCAGAGCTGGCTGAGATCGGCATAGCCCTGCCCGGCGAAGAGCGGCTTGCCGCCCCGCCAGAAGGACTGGGCGAGGAAGAGGGCGGCCCCCGGCTCGTCGGCAATGGGCTTCGCCATGAAGCTCGCCGACTTGCCGTAGGTGGCGGTCACCTGGTGGGTCACGTACTTGAGCAGCTGCAGCCGGTCGGCCGTGGCGAGCAGGCCGCCCTTGCCGATCATCAGCCGGTGCTGGGCCGCCGCCGGCCCGTGCTCGTGGCGCAGCTCGGTGAAGCCGAGGCCGCCGAGCGTCGTCGTGATCTCGGCCCGGATGTCGGCATGGTGGTCGGCCGGCGGCAGGCAGGCCTGGGCAGCGCCCGGCGCCGGCCGGTGGCCCGGATTGCCGCCCGCATAGGCGGCCCCGCCGGCCGTCCGCGCCTCGCTCGATTCGAGCGCGTAGCCCGCCTTGAGCGGCCCCCGCTCGATGCGCACGTCGTCGAAGATGAAGAAGCCGATCTCGGCCGCCGCCACCAGCGTGTCGGCGATGCCGCTCTCCTCGAGATAGGCCTCGGCCCGCGCCACGGTCGAGCGCGGGTCGCGCTCGTAGCTCATGCCGGTCGCCGGCTCCGCCCCGTCGGCGAAGAGGCAGAGCGTGGGTTGGGCGGCAAACGGGTCCTGGAAGGCCGAGGCGAGGTCGGGCCTGAGCAGGAGGTCGGATTCGCTGACATCGCGCCAGCCCGGCACGGCCGAGCCGTCGATCAGGACGCCATGTTCGAGCTGGAACGGCTGGATATTCGCCGCGTCCAGCGTGGTGTGCCGCCAGCGCCCCGCGAGATCGGTGAAGCGCAGGTCGAGGCTGCGCACTCCCTCGTGCTTGATCCTCTCGAGAAGGGCCTCCGCTTCGGCCATCACTGCTGCCTCGCTGCTGCGCGCCGCCTCGTTCGGCGACGTCATTCGGGCGCCTTCTCTAGGAGATGCGACACGAAAGGCCAAGGGCGGCGGCTGCCGGAAGCGAGGCAGGACGTCGCGGCGGCCTTGCCCGGGTTGCCGGGAGCACCCGCCGGGGCCAGATTGCGGGCCGCATCACCGCGGGCGCCGCCATCCCTGCTCGACGCTGCACATCGAGGGAGACCAGACCTTGCGCGACCGTGCCGCCCTGCCCGACGCCATGAGCGCGATCGACGACCTCGCAGCCCGGGCCGGCGGTCGCGAGATCGACTTCTTCCTCGACTATGACGGCACGCTGGCGCCGATCACCGAGCGGCCGGAGGACGCCGTCTTCGACGAGGCGATGCGCCGCCGCATCCATTTCCTGGCCGAACGGCACTTCGTCGCCCTGATCAGCGGCCGGGCGGTCGGCGACCTCGTCGGCCGGGTCGGGCTCCACCACCTCTTCTTCGCCGGCAGCCACGGCTTCGAGCTGCACCACCCGGATGGCCGACGCGAGGAGCAGGCGGAGGCGCATGCCGCAACGGCCCGGCTCGGCGAGCTGGGGAGAGCGCTGGCGCAGCGCCTCGGCCCGATCGCCGGCGTGCAGCTGGAGCGCAAGCGCTTCGGGCTCGCCGTCCACTACCGCCGGGCCGTCCCGGCCGCCGGCGAGGCGGTCGAGCAGTGCGTGCGCGAGACGGCGGCCGACTTCCCCGAGCTGACGGTGAAGGCCGGCAAGAAGGTCTTCGAGTTCGTCCCCGCCCTCGACTGGCACAAGGGCAAGGCGCTCTTCTGGATCCAGGAGAGCGCCGGCCGGGTGCAGGAGCGCACCCTGCCCGTCTATCTCGGCGACGACGTCACCGACGAGGATGCCTTCCGGGCGATCGACGGCTGGGGCATCGGCGTCGCCGTGGGCGCCGAGGGGCCGCAGGAAACGGCAGCCCATTACCGCCTCGCCGATGTGGCCGCCGTCGGCCCCTTCCTCGACCGGCTGGCGGAACGGCTGGACGGGCGCAAGCGCAGCGCCTGAACGATCCGCCTCAGTCCCGGCGGTCGATCAGGCAGGCATCGCCGTAGCTGAAGAAGCGATAGCGCCCGGCGATCGCATGGGCATAGGCGGCCTGCATGCGGTCGAGCCCGGCCAGCCCTGCCACCAGCATGAAGAGGGTCGAGCGTGGCAAATGGAAGTTGGTGAGCAGCCGGTCGACCACCCGGAAATGGTAGCCCGGCGTGATGAAGAGCGCCGTGCTGCCCTCGCCGGGGCGAAGCTCGCCGCTCTCGCGAGCACAGGCCTCGAGCACCCGCAGCACCGTCGTGCCGACGGCGACGACCCGGCCGCCGGCGGCGCGCGTGGCGGCGATGGCCGCCACCGTCGCGTCGGGCAGCACGTAGCGCTCGGGGTGCATGAGGTGGTCCTGCGTCTCCTCAACCTTCACGGGCAGGAACGTGCCGAGCCCGACATGCAGCGTCAGGAAGGCATGGCCGATCCCCCGGGCCGCAAGCCCGGCGAGCAGATTATCGGTGAAATGCAGCGAGGCCGTGGGTGCCGCCACCGAGCCCTCGTCCCGGGCGAAGATGGCCTGGTAGCGCTCGCGGTCGGCAGCCTCGCCCGCGGCAGGGCGGCGGATATAGGGCGGCAGGGGCATCGCCCCGCCGGTCCGGATGGCATCGATCACCGTCCCGGCTGCGGCCCTGAGCTGCAGGGCGAAGCGCCCGTCGTCGTCCTTGGCCAGAACCTCCGCCACGAGCCCCGTTGCCAGCTCCAGCGTGTCGCCGGGCGCCAGGTGCCGGCCGGGCTTGGCGAAGGCCGACCAGCGGTCTCCTTCCTGGTCGATCACGAGCGTGATCTGGATCGCCCGCCCCCCCCGCTGCCGCCGGGCGGCGAACCGCGTCGGCAGCACCCGCGTGCGGTTGAGCACCAGGAGGTCACCCGGCGCCAGCAGGTCCGGCAGGTCGCGGACCGTGCGGTCCTCGAGGTCGTCGCCGATCACCAGCAGCCGCGCCGCATCGCGCGGCTCGACGGGCTCCTGCGCGATCAGCTCCGTCGGCAGCTCAAAAGCGAAGTCGTCGACCCGCAAGTCAGTCCCGCGAGCGCGTGCGCAGCTGCACCAGCACCGCCTCGGAGACGAAGCTGGTGACATCGCCGCCGAGCAGGTGGATCTCCTTGACGAAGCGCGAGGAGATGAACTGGTTGGTCTCCGACGCCATCAAAAAGACGGTCTCGATCTTGGGGTAGAGCCGCTTGTTGTTGGCGGCCATCTGGAATTCGTACTCGAAGTCCGAGACCGCCCGCAGGCCGCGGATGATGAAGTCGGCATCGTTGTCGGCGGCGAAGGCCATCAGGAGGTTCTTGAACGGCAGCACGGTGACCCGCGCCCCGTTGTGCTCGTTGGCGGCCATCATGGCGTTGATGTCGGCCTCGACCATGGCCGTCCGCTCCTCGAGGCTGAAGAGCGGCTCCTTGCCGGCATTGATG
>JAUIID010000214.1 GCA_030431615.1 Alphaproteobacteria bacterium | reverse complement strand
CTCGGCACGATGTCGGACCTGCAGCTCAACCTGCCGGTGCGGCAGGCCGGGTCGCTGACCTTCAACATGCAGGGCGCCCTGCAGGCGCCGGAGGACATCACCGACCCGGGCTCGGCAACGCTGCAGGATAGCCGGCCGTTCTCGTGGATGGACGCGCAGACCTATCTCGACGGCTCGTCGATCTGCATGAACGCCTTCTCCTTCGCCGCCGGCAACGAGGTGGTGGCCCGGGCATGTCCGAACGAGGTCTACGGCTATCGGTCGGGCAGCATCCCGAGACGGCGCGGCACCGGCACGATCAACCCGGACATGACGAACGTCGCCACCCGCAACGTCTTCTCGGAATGGGCGGCGCAGAGCTCGGTCGAGTTCTGGACGGCGTTCGGTCCCTCGGCCGGCAACCGGGTCTCCATCTACATCCCCGAGATGATCTATGGCTCGGTGCAGCCGACGCCGATCGACGGCTTCATGCACGACAACATCTCCTATCTCTGCGGCGGGCAAAATCAGGCGATCTATCTGTGCTTCTTCTGAAACCGGGCGAAACGGTCCCGGTCGCGCGCGGCGGCCGGGTCTATCATGTGGCCGTGCCGACCGTCGCCGATCGGGCGCGGTTCCATCGCGAGGTCAGGGTCGCGGGCGGGCGGCAGCACAGCCGGCCGGACCTTCTCGCCCTGGTCGAGCGGGGCGTCGTCGCCTGCCTCGACGAGGCGGACCCGCTGCGCGCCACCTATCTCGACCTGCTGGCCGAGGCGCGGGCGGCGCACCAGGCGGCGCTCGACGCCTACCACGACACCAGCCTCGACCCGGCCGAGCGCAGCCGCCTGATGATCGAGGGCTTCCTCGATACCAACCCGGCGCTCGCCGAGCTCGCCGCCATGGTCGAGCGGGCCTATCTGCCCTATCGCGAGGCCGTGGCCGACAACATCGTCTTTGGCGAGATCCGGGCGGCGGTGGCGGCGCGGCTCTTTCTCGCCGGCATCGATGGCGGGCCGGCGCCCTTCAAGCGGGGCTTCAACGGCGTTGACGAGGCGGTGTTGTCGACCATCCCGGCGGCCGACCTGGCAGCGATCCTCGAGGCCGTGCTCGGCATGCTCGAGGCCCGGCCCGACGAAAAAAAAGACTCGGCCAGGTCTACTACTGGCGAGCCCATCCCGAGAGCTTCCACAGACACCAAGACGCCAGCCCGGCCGCGCCGCTCGACGCGGACGACGGCTGGAACCTCGAGCCACTAGGCCTTGGGGTGCTGGTCGTTCACCCGCGTCACATCCTCGAGCCCGGCGACGACGACGTGATCGAGGTGGCGATCGCCATGGCGCCTGGAATGGGCGGCTGGGGGCCGCTGCCGTTCAGTGGTGGCTATGCCGAGCAGCCGGCGGCCTTGATGGACGTCTGCCGGTCGATCGTCGGGCTCAGGCAGAAGCTGGATCGACGTGCCGAGCAGGGGCGCCGGTGAGGCTCCAGACGACGGCCACGATCCAGGCGATGGCGACGAGCAGCCAGCCGACCGGGCCGGCGAGGGCGAGGAGCGGCACGAAGAGCAGGCCGGCGAAGATCGCATATCGGGACGGATGCTGTCGCCGACCGGCGATGATGGCGGGCGCGAACCAGAAGAGCGCCGTTGTGACGATGATGATGGCGAGCAGGATGCCGGGCTCCGGCATGGCGGGTCTCCGCTAGTTGGCTGATCGCGACGTTTCCCTCCGCCTAGCGGTCGTCGATGCCCAGGCGGCGATTCGCAGGCTACGCGAATTCGGGGCGCAAGGCGATGCCGCTCTTTCCCGGATAGGCAAGGCATCCGCCCCGGCCGCGGCAGGGCTGCAGGCGATCAATGCCGCCTCGATCGGCATGCAGCGCAGCATGACGACGGCCATTCCGACGATCGCCAGCTTCGCCGCGGGCATGGCCGCGGCTGTCGCGGCGCCGCTGTCGCTGGCGGCTGCGATGCAGGCCGGCATCACCGCCAGCTCGGAATGGGAGCAGTCCTTCCTCCGCCTCGAGGCGGTGCTCAAGGCGACCGGCGGCACGGCCGGGCTGACGGCGCGCGAGATCGCCACGCTCGCCGAGGAAATGGAGCGCTCGACGCTCAACAGCTCCGAGGCGGTCAACGAGGCGGCGGCATCGCTCGCGACCTTCCGCTCGGTCTCCGGCGAAGCCTTCACCGACGCGATCCGCCTCGCCGCCGATATGTCGGCCGTCTTCGGCGGCTCGCTGGTCTCCTCGGCCACACAGCTCGGCAAGGCGCTCGAGGACCCGATCCAGGGCCTGACGGCGCTGCGCCGGGTCGGCGTGACGTTCTCGCAGGACCAGAAGGACGTCATCGAGGCCTTGGTCGAGACCGGCGAAGCGGCCGAGGCGCAGCGGCTGATCCTCGAGGCGCTCGAGCAGCAGGTCGGTGGGGCTGCCGAGGGCCAGGCCGGTGGGCTGGCCGGGGCCTTCCATCGCGCGGCAGCCGGCGTCGGCGACCTTTTGCAGTCGCTCACCGAGACGTCGGGGCTCGCCGGCTATCTCACCGAGCAGATGAATGCGCTGGGCCGCGAGTCGGACCGGCTGGCCGGGCAGATCGCCGGGCCGCAGACGGCGCTGCAGCGGCTGGCCGAGACGACGGTCGAGCTCGACCAGGCGCGGGCGCGGCTCGAGGCGCTGGAATCCTCCGGTCGGCAGGGCGTGCAGGCGCGGCTCGAGGAGGAGCGGGCGAATGTCGCGCGGCTGGCCGAAGAATATGAGCGGCTGCGCGAGGCCTATATCGCGGACGTGCGCGAGCGGGGTGCCGCCCGCCGTGCGGCCGAGGAGAACGCTGCCGCTGCCCAGGCCGAGGCTGACGCGGCCCGGGAACGTGCGGCGGCCGAGGAAGCGGCGGAAGAGGCGGCGAAGAAGGCGGCGCGGCAGGCAGAGGCCGCAGCCAATGCGGCGGAGAAGCTGGCCGAGCGGCAGACCAAGGCCGTCGCCGACGCCGAGCTGCAGGCCGATCAGCAAGCCCGGTTGCGCGCGGCGCTCGAGGAGAGCGTGCCGGCCTATGAGGCGGTCGCCGACGCGATCGAGGTCGAGAACGCGCTCCGGGCCGTCAATCTCGACGCGCTCTCTGCCGAGGGTCAGGCGCTGGCCGAGGCGATCGGGCGGCGCCAGGCCGAGGCCGAGGCGATCGAGGAGGTCAGTGCGGCCCGGGCGCGGCTGGCGCGGCTCGAGGACGAGAGCCGCCGCCGCCTCGAGGATCGCGGCTTCAACCCGGAATCGTCCGCTGCCGACTATCGCCGGGGGCAGGAGCAGAGCCAGGCCGACAATGCGCGCGAAGCCGAGCGCATGGCCCAGATCTACACCGACGTCTTCGCCCGTGCGGTCGACCGCATCGGCGAGACCTTCTCGGACACCCTCGCCGAGTACCGCAACGGCGAGCTCGACAATTTCGAGGACTTCGCGGCCTCGATCGGCGACATCATGGCGGCGCCGTTCGAGCAGCTTTCTGGCGCCGTCTTCTCGTCGCTCTTCGAGGGCATCGTCGCCGACCTCTCGACGCAGATCAAATCGGCGGCGGCCAGCGGGCAGTTCGACATCGCCGGCCTCGCCGGGGCCTTCAACAACCCGCTCGGCGCTGCGGCGCTCGGTGCTTCCATCGGCGGCATCGGTGCCCAGGCGCTCGGCATCGGCAATCAGTACACCAGCCTCGGCGGCGGGCTCGGCTCCGGCCTCGGCTTCGCGGCCGGCACCGCCCTCTTCGGCCCGGCGGGCGGCATTGCCGGCGGCATCCTCGGCGGCATCCTCGGCACCGGCATCGCCTCGACCTTCGGCGGTGGCGGGCAGCGGGACAATGTCGGCACCTCGGTCTTCCTCGACGATCTCCGCGTCAACGCAGGGGGCACGCCGAACCAGAACACCTCCAGGGCCGAGCAGATCGGCGCCCAGGTGGCCGGCGTCATCCAGGGCCTGCGGTCGCAGGGCATCGAGTTCGATGCCGGCGGCAAGATCCGGTTCAACGTCAACAACACGCGCTCGGATGCCGACATCCTGCAGGGTGCCACCCGGCAGTTGCGGGAGCTTTCCCAGACCGACGACCCGCTGCTGCGCCAGGTCCTCGAGGCCTCGTCCGCGAAGTCGCCGACCGCCCTGCTCGGCGACATCGAGTTCGCCCGCTTCTTCGAGCAGCTGACCGGGGCGGCCGGGCCGGCCGAAGAGGCGCTCCGGGCGCTCAATGTCCAGTTCGACGAGGCGGCTCGCCGGGCGCGCGAGCTCGGCCTCGACGAGGCGGCGCTGGCCGCGGCGCGCGAAGAGGCGACGCGGGATCTGGTCCGCAGCACCGAAGACGCCGTTCTCGCCCAGGCCGACCAGATCCGCGCCATCTTCGATGCCCGGACGGGGCCGCTGCAGTCGGCCATCGATTCGATCACCATCGGGACCGACTCGGCGCTCTCGACGCAGGAGCAGCTCGATCTGGTGCGCAGCCAGTTCGACGCCCTCGTCGCCGAGGCCGACGCCGGGCGCGACATCGATTTCAACCGGCTCGCCGGGCTCGGTCAGCAGGTGGTCGGCCTCTCACGCGAGTTCGATGCCTCGGGCGCGCTCTTCCAGGAGGCGTTCCGCGACGTCAACAGCACCCTGCAGCGGGTGATCGAGGAGCAGACCGGGCGGCAGGATGATCTGCTCTCGGCCCTGCCCGACGCGCTGCGCGATGCCCAGCGCGACCAGACGGCGGCGCTCGCGGAACGGCTCGACAAGATGGTTGGCGAGCTTGAGCGGCTCACCCGGACGGTCGAGATACAGGGGCGGGTGGCGTAGTGCCGTACAGTCTGCCCAGCACCGACGCGACCGCCTCACCGGTGAGCGCCGCGATTTCCTCGGCGGCGGCGAGCACCGGCTCAATATCGCGCGGCGGGCCGTCCTTGCACCATTCGCGCACCTTGCGGGGGTTGCGGCCGAGAAGCGCAGCCGCCCCGGTCTGCGATAGGCCGAGGCGGGCGAGGGTGGCGCGGAGGTCAGGCATGCTGCCGCCTGATTGCTGGACAGATCTGCTTGACCAGCCGCCATTTGCCGTTGCGGGTCCATGTCGCGGCGTTCTCGGCGCAGTGAATGGCAACACTCTTGGCGTTTGTGATGGTGCTGGCGTGTTTTTCCGCCATCTCCAACGTCTCAAAGCATGCGGGTCGCCCGTCGCGCCAGCCATACATCCCGTAAGCGTTGCTGCGAAACGTGGCCAGAACCCGGTATGGCTCCTTTTCCGGCGTCCATTCAGACATCATCCGTTTCCCTCGGTGGTTTCGCCCCGGCCGGAGCCGGGGCTGGGGGTGTTACTCTACGCGGCTGCCCGTTTCGGCGATGAAGTCGCTGCTGTTGCCGTTGGCCACATCCAGCCAGTATTCGGCGAAGTCATCAGGCGCATCGGTCTCGCTGGCGCTGTCGGACCACGGACCGAAGCCGACCCTGTCATGACAGTCGGCGACGAAATCCTGCCATGCGTTGCATTCAGATCCGTAAGCCACGCTCTGGTTGTAGGCGTGCATCGCATCGTGGATTTGCTTGATGGTCATCTGCATCTCTCTATCTCCCTTGCTGATGAAGAGAGAGTAGGCCGAAATCGGCCTATGCGCAAGAAGAACATATCCCTAAGTTGCGAGGGCTCGGCGTGAGCTACGGCTTCGGCCCGGCTTCGGCGGCGCCGGCTTCGGGGCTGCCGTGGCACGACTCGCTCTCGGTCGTCCTGCCGTACCGGCTCGAGCTGGAATCGCCGGTGCGGGCGCTGGTGCTGGCGGTCGATGTCGAGAGCTATGACGACGAGGACGGGCTGGGCTGGACGTATGTCGCCAGCGAGGCCTTCACGACCGGGGCGGGGCACGAGCCGGCCTCGACCGCCTATGAGGGGCGGGTGGCCGGCGGAATGATCGTCAACCGGCAGATCGGCTCCGACAGCTTCGGACGCATGGCCGGCGTCGTCGGCCGCGTCTTCGGCGCCCTGCCGCTGGTCAACAGCGATGGCGGGCTCGATGCGCTCGCGGATCGGGCCGTCGATGGCCGCCGCGTCGTCGTCCGGGCCGGGATCGCCACCGAGGATCGCGACGGCCGGCGGTCCATCGACATCTCGACCTTTGGCCGGCTGGTCGAGACCAGCGGCGACACCTGGGGGCATGGCCGCGAGCAGCTCACCCTGACGCTGCGGGACAGCCTCGCCCGCTACCGGACGGCGGTCCAGACCGCGCGCTATGCCGGGACCGGCGGCGCGGAAGGGCCGGCGACGCTCGTCGGCAAGACAAAGCCCTTGACCTGGGGGCGGTGCCGCACCGTGCCGGGCGTGCTGCTCGACGCCGGCCGGCAGATCTACCAGCTGCACGACGGCGCCATCCATGCCGTTGATGCCGTCTATGACCGGGGCATCGGCCTCGAGGTCACGGCCGACGTCACCGGCGGCTATAGCGGGCTGGTCGCCGACACCGTGCCGGCCGGCGAGGTGCATACCGCCCTCGACGCAGGGATGTTTCGCCTCGGCTCGCCGCCCGCCGGTGCCGTGACCGCCGACCTCCGGGGCGGGCTGCTGAACGAGGTGCTGCTCTACGCCGAGCCCTGGGACGACGGCGACCTCTGGGACGATTTCGGCGGCTGGGCCGACACGGCCGAGGGGCCGGGCTATGTCGAGACCGTCGGCCAGATCATGCTGGCGGCGATGATGCAGAGCAGCCGCTTCGGGCTGGACCAGATCGACGGCACCTCGCTCGACGAGCTCGACCGCGTGCAGCCGGCGCCGATCGGCATCCATATCGCCTCGGCCGGCGAGAGCCCGTCACTCGAAACCGTCCTCGCCGAGCTCGCCATCGGCGTCGGCGCCGTCATCGGCCCGGATCGGCTCGGCCGGACGCAGGCGCTGCGCATCGACGGGCCGCGCTCGACGACTCCGGTGGTGCTCGACGACGACGCCGTGCTCGACGTCCGCCGGGTCGATCTCGCCTATGGCGTGCCGCCGCTCGGCTGGTCGCTGCTCTGCCGGCGGAACTGGAGCGGGGCGGCGCGCGAGTCCGACCTCGCCGCCGGTGTTCCCGACGAGCGCCGGGCGGAGCTGCTGCAGGCCGGGTTCACTGCCGTCTTCCAGGAGCAGGCACGCATCGTCCGGCACCCGACGGCGAAGGTCGCCGGGCTGGTGCCGACGCATTTCGACGCGCTCGAGGATGCCGAGGCCGAGGCCGAACGCCTGGCCGAGCTCTACGCGCCGGGCCGCATCCTCCTCGAGGTCGTCGTCAAGTATCTGGGGTCCTTCACCCTCGGCCGGACGATCGAGGTCCGCCATGGGCGCTACGGCCTCGACGAGGGGCGCCGCTTCGTCGTCGTCGGGGTGCGCGAGGAATATGGCGTGAACCGCACGACCTTGAGGCTCTTCGGCTGATGGCGCGAGTCTCGATCCTCTACCGCAACGAGCCGGACTATGGGGACGTGGCAGCGGCCGACGAGGTCTCGACCCTGCCGGCGACCTTCCTGCAGCACCCGTCCCTCGGCAATGTCTGGCGGACCCCGACGGACGTGACGTCGAGCGCCGTGACCGCCGACCTCGGGGTGTCGCGCGCGATCGGCGTCGTAGCACTCCTGGCCTGCAATCTCTCGGCGGCGGGCACGGCCAGGGTCAAGCTCTCGGACGTCGATGCCACCTCGCACGAGCTCTATGACAGCACCCTGCTCGACCCGGCCGGCGTCGACACGATCTATCAGGCCTTCGTGCACGTCCTGCCCTCGCCGGTGACGGCCCGCTACATCCGGGTCGAGCTCGCCGACGACAGCCTCGACTATCTCGAGGCCGGGCGCCTGGTCGCCGGGGCGCTCTGGACTCCCGACTACAACTATGCGTGGACCGACATCGAGCGCGGCGCCGTCGACGACAGCCCGCGCGACCTCTCGATCTCGGGCGAGCCATGGGTCGAAGCCCGGCCGACGCGCCGCCGGGTCCGGTTCTCGTTGCCGTGGGTCTCCGCGACCGAGCTCGCCACGCATCTCGACGCCATGGGCCGCATCGCCGGACGCAAGCGCGACGTGCTGGTGATCCTCGATCACGAGGCGTCGAGCGTCCCGCAAGAGACCTATTGGGGTCTGATGACCGACGCGCCAGCCGTCGTCGGCACCGGGCTTCGCGCCTTCCGCCAGTCGATCGAGGTGATTACCCAGCGATGACCAGCATTCGCCAGTATCCGATGGTCGGCGGCACGTCGACGACCGAGGGGCTCGTCTCCTACGTGGTCGATGGCAGCTGGCCGCCATTCCTCGATTTCGACGCCGTCACCAACGGCCACAAGGTCCGCTATGTCGCGACGGACGGGACGCAGTTCGAGGAGGGCTATGGGGTCAAGTCCGCCGGGCCGACGCTGACCCGGGCGACCATCCTGCGGACCTCGTCGGGTGATACCGATAAAGTCGACTGGGGGACGGGGACGCGCACAGTCTACATCGTGCCCGACATCGACACTGTCCTCGAGGCAGATGACGGCACGTTCGTCCGCATGCTGAAGGCGCCGCAGGTCGAGAGCGACGATGCCGGCCCGGTGACCCGGAAGTACCGGATGTGGAGCTCGTCCGGCATCTTCTACCTCTCGGTCGCATCCGAAAGCCCGTTCGACCATATCCTTCGCTACAACGCGGCGGCGGCGACGACGCCGACGCTGATGCTCGACCAGCCAACCGACGCCGCTGGCGGTCTCAAGATCGGCGGCGTGGCGACGCAAGATCCGGCCATCTCGCCATTCGCCACGACCGTGGAGGCCGAAGCCGGCTCGTCGAGCACCGTGGTGATGAGCCCGGCAAGGGTGGCCGAGGCCATCGCGAAGGACTCTCTGATCATCGGCAACCGGACGTCGGAAAGCACGGCCCTCGGCACCATGGAGGTGCTCGTCAAGCTGACCGGCGGCGGTCTCAGGCGGCTGGCGCTCTCGGCGATGCCCGCGCTCTTCCG
Organism: Alphaproteobacteria bacterium; assembly: GCA_030431615.1. GTDB lineage: Bacteria > Pseudomonadota > Alphaproteobacteria > Geminicoccales > Geminicoccaceae > SLRI01. The sequence continues at coordinate 598 of JAUIID010000214.1, read as the reverse complement.
TGCGCCCGACTACACGGCGACGGGCGAGTCTGTCCCGTCCGGTGCCGGCATCGTCACCAAGACGCACGGGCTAGGCGCCGAGCCGTCGCGGGTCGAGTGGGTGCTGCGCTGCGGGACGACCGATCTCGGCTATGCGGTCGGCGATGCGATCGACGTCAAGACGGGGGACAGCCAGGACAACAACATGACCGTGGTCCTGGGCCGCAACGCGACGCAGGTCTGGTGCATCGTGCCGGCCAGCCTCGCGGCGCGCAACAAGACCACTTACGCGTCGAGCTCGATTACCAAGGCGAGCTGGACGCTCGAGGTGAGGGCCTGGGCATGACGCTGATCGCAGGCGGCCTGCTCGACAGCCTGGAGAGTGGCGGGCGGGCGAACAAGTCTGCCATGAAGACGACGATCGTGGCCTTCGACGATGCCATCACCGACATGACGGTGATCGAGAAAACGGCGGTCGAGTGGGCGGCGGACGAGACCACGATCCTCGCGGTCAACCAGATCGGCCTCGAGACGGACACCGCGAAATTCAAGTTCGGCGACGGCGAGAGCACCTTCGACAACCTCGTTTACAGCAGCAGCGGGGGCAGCGGCGAGTCGG
>JAUIID010000213.1 GCA_030431615.1 Alphaproteobacteria bacterium | reverse complement strand
GACGCCCCGGCTCGGATCGACGGCGAAGGCATGGACCGAAGTGAGCACGCCCGAACGGACGAGGAAGGTGCCGAGCAGCGAGAGCGAGAAGGCGAGGATCGCGAGCAGGATGGTCCAGCTCTTCAGGGCGTCGCGTTTCTCGACGACGATCGCCGAATGCAGCAGGGCCGTGGCCGCGAGCCAGGGCATGAAGCTGGCGTTCTCGACCGGGTCCCAGAACCACCAGCCGCCCCAGCCGAGCTCGTAATAGGCCCACCACGAGCCGAGCGCGATGCCGAGCGTCAGGGCGACCCAGGCGACCAGCGTCCATGGCCGCACCCAGCGCGCCCAGCTCGCATCCACCCGGCCCTCGATCAGGGCCGCCATGGCGAAGGAGAAGGTCACCGAGAGGCCGACATAGCCGAGGTAGAGCATGGGCGGATGGAAGGCGAGGCCCGGGTCCTGGAGCACCGGGTTGAGGCCGGTGCCGTCGAGCGGCGCCGGCACGAGCCGCTCGAAGGGGTTGGAGGTGAAGAGCATGAAGAGCAGGAAGCCCGTGCCGATCAGCCCCTGCACGGCGAGCGTGCGGGCCTTGAACGGCAAGGGCAGGTTGCGACCGAAAAGGGCAACGGCGGCGCCGAAGAGGGCGAGGATCCAGACCCAGAGGACAAGCGAGCCCTCGTGATTCCCCCAGACGCCGCTGATCTTGTAGAGCAGCGGCTTGGCCGAATGGCTGTTCGCGTAGACGTTCTGCAGCGAGAAGTCGGACGTCACGTAGGCGTTGGTCAGGGCGGCGAGCGCCAGGGTAACGCAGGCGAGCTGGCCGACCGCCGCTGTCGAGCCCAGCCGCATCAGCGCCAGGTCGTGGCGGGCAGCACCGAGGAACGGCAGGCTGCCCTGGGCGATGGCGAGCCCGAGCGCCATGACGAGCGCGAAATGACCAAGCTCGGCGATCACTGGCTCACCCCGTTGGCCGGCGCTTCGTCGGCGGCCTCGCCGGCTGCCTCCCCAGCTGCCTCATTGTGCTGCCAGTAGCCGGCCTCCTTCAGGGCATCCGCGACCTCGCGCGGCATGTAGTTCTCGTCGTGCTTCGCCAGGATCTCGCTGGCGCGGAAGAGCGGGACGGCACCCGTCGTCTCCAGCGTCCCCTGGGCGACGATGCCCTGCCCATCGCGGAAGAGATCCGGCAGGAGGCCCTTGTAGTGCACCCTGATCTCGTGCGCCGTGTCGGTCAGGCGGAAGGCGACGCTGCCATCGCCCTGGCGCTCGATGCTGCCATCGACGACGAGACCGCCAACCCGGAACGTGCGGTCTGCCGCCACGTCACCCCCGACGATCTCGGTCGGCGAAACGAAGAAGGCGATCTTGTCCTCGAGCGCCGTCAGGGTGAGCGCGGTAGCGCCGCCGAGCAGGATGAGGGCTAGGCCGATCAGCACCAGGCGCTGGCGTTTGCGAAATCGCATCTCTTCTCACGCGCCGGACGACGTGCCGGGCTGCTCGTCGGTGCGGACGGCGACCAGCCGTCGCACCGGCCGTTCGCCCTCGCCCGACCGGACCCGGCGGCGCAGCTCCGCCAGCTCGGCATCGCGCTGCCGCTGCTGCCGCCAGCTCTGCCAGGCCAGCCCGAGCGTCAGGACCAGGGTGAAGCCGAACGCCGACCAGACATAGCCGCCGTAGCCCCCCATCTCGAAGAATTCCAAGCGTGACCTCCAAGGGGCACCAGTACGCGCGTCGGATGCCGTTCACGCATTCGCCGCAACACACTATAGATGGAATCTCGTGTAAAGGCGTCCAGGCGGCGGCGCGAGACGATCGGACGCAGCGCCACCGGCCCTTCCCCCGTCCGACGGATGCAAGGTACCGCCGTCCCTGTCATGTCGCTGCTCGCCCCCAACCTGAAGCCGCCCCCTGAGCTGACCTGCCGTCAGCAGATCGGGGCCCCCCTGCCCGAAGACGAGCGCGCGGAATCCGCGGCCGCCGTGCTGGCGCGGATGCGCGAGGTGCTGGGCGAAAGCGAGCGGCGCCTCGAGGAACGGTTCGCCGAGGAAGGCGATGGCGAGCGCGTCGTCCGCGAGCGGGCACGGCTCCTGGATAACGTCCTCGCCGGCGCGCTCGACTTCGCCGAGAGCCAGCTCTTCCGGGTCGCCAACCCGACCCGCGGCGAGGAGATGGCGCTGCTCGCCGTCGGCGGCTACGGCCGGGGCGAGCTGGCGCCGCACTCCGACGTCGACGTGCTCTTCCTCTATCCCTACAAGCCGACGCCGCATCTCGAGCAGATGACCGAGTTCCTGCTCTACCGGCTCTGGGACCTGGGTCTCAAGGTCGGCCAGGCGACGCGCTCGCTGAACGAGTGCATCAAGCTCGCGAAGAGCGACCTCACGATCCGCACCACCCTGCTCGAGACCCGCCTGCTCTGGGGCTCGAGGCGCCTCGCGGACGAGCTGGAAAGTCGCTTTCGGGCCGAGATCTGCAAGGGCCGGGAGCCCGAGTTCATCGAGGCCAAGCTCGCCGAGCGCGATGCCCGCCACCGGCGCACCGGCGACAGCCGCTATCTGCTCGAGCCCAACATCAAGGACGGCAAGGGCGGCCTGCGCGACCTGCACACCCTGATCTGGCTCGCCCGCTTCATCTACGACATCGCGGACTGGGACGATCTCGTCGAGAATGGTGTCCTGAGCCGCACCGAGCTCAACGGCTTCCTCCGCTCGCGGCGCTTCCTCTGGACCGTCCGCTGCCACCTCCACTACCTCACCGGCCGCGCCGAGGAGCGACTGACCTTCGACCTGCAGCCCGAGATCGCGCGCCGCATGGGCTATCGCGACCGGCCGCGCACGCTCGGCGTCGAGCGCTTCATGAAGAGCTACTACCTCGTCGCGAAAGAGGTGGGCTCCCTCACCCGGCTGGTCTGCGCGGCGCTCGAGGAGCAGCACAAGCGGCGCCCGCGCTTCGCCCTGCCGCGCTTCGGGCCGAGCCAGCGGCGGATCGGCGGCTTCGTTGTCCAGGGCAGCCGCCTGGCGCTCGACGATCCCAAGCTCTTCCAGACGCGGCCCATCGCCATGCTCGAGCTCTTCCAGACGGCGCAGGCGCGCGAGCTCGACATCCATCCCATGGCGCTCACCGCCCTGGCGCAGAACCTGCGCCGCATCGACCGCCAGCTGCGGGAGAGCTCCGAGGCGAACCGCCTCTTCCTCGAGATGCTGACCAGCCGCAAGGACCCGGCGCAGACCCTGACCCGGCTGAACGAGGCGGGCGTGCTCGGCCGTCTGGTGCCGGATTTCGGGCGGGTCGTCGCCCAGATGCAGCACAACCTCTACCACGTCTACACGGTGGACGAGCACACCATCCGGGTGATCGACAACCTGCACCGGATCGAGGAAGGCACGCTCGAGGCCGACCACCCGCTGGCGACGCGCATCCTGCCGCAGATGACGTCGCGCACGGAGCTCTTCGTCGCCGCCTTCCTGCACGATGTCGGCAAGGGCCGCGGCGGCGATCACAGCGAGGTGGGCGGCCGCATCGCCGAGAAGCTCGGACCGCGTCTCGGCCTCGGCCAGGCCGGCACAGAAACCGTGGCCTGGCTCGTCCGCAACCACCTCGTGCTCAGCAATTTCGCCTTCAAGCGCGACAGCGAGGACCCGAAGACCCTGCAGGACCTGGTCGCCATCGTGCAGTCGCCGGAGCGCCTGCGCCTGCTGCTGATCCTCACGGTGGCCGACATCCGCGCAGTCGGCCCCGGTGTCTGGAACGGCTGGAAGGGCCAGCTGCTGCGCGAGCTCTACCACGAGGCCGAGGCGGCGATGGCCTCGGGCGACCTGCGCGGCCGCCGCCGGGAGCGGATCGAGCGGGCCCGCGCCAGCTTGGCCGAGGCGCTCCGTACCGGCGGCGCTGGCGAGCCGTGGACGCCTGCCGAGGTCGAGGCCTACACCGGCCTGCACGACCCGCGCTACTGGCTGGGCGTGGCGGGGGACGCCCATCTGCGGCATGCGGCACTGGTGCACCGGGCGCAACGCCAGAAGCTGCTGCTGGCCGTCGATTTCCATGTCGACGAGTTTCGGGCGCGCACCGAGATCACCGTCTATGCGGCCGACCATCCCGGCCTTTTCATGAAGGTCGCGGGTGCGCTGGCGCTGAGCGGGGTCAGCATCGTCGACGCGCACATCTTCACCACGGCGGACGGCATGGCGCTGGACACGCTCGGCGTCCAGGACGCGGAGCGCCAGGCGGCGGTCGACGACCAGTCGCGCTTCGCTCGCATCGAGCGCAACATCCGCAAGGTCCTGCAGGGCGAGGTCTGGCTCGAGAAGGAGCTGGCCGGCCGCCGCTCGCTGCCGCCCAGGACGGAGGTCTTCACCGTCGAGCCCCGGGTGCTGGTCAACAACCAGGCGAGCAGCACGCACAGCGTCATCGAGGTCAACGGCCGCGACCGCCCGGGCCTCCTCTTCGCCCTGGCCAAGGCCCTGAAGGAGCGCGGCCTCGTGATCCACAGCGCCCATATCAGCACCTATGGCGAGCGGGTCGTCGACGTCTTCTACGTCAAGGACGTGTTCGGCCTGAAGGTCGCGAGCCCGGCCAAGTTGAAGCGGCTCAGGAACGAGCTCGAGGCGGCACTGCTGGAACCGGTGGGCAAGCCTTCCGGCAGATCGGCCAGCAAGCAGGAATGAACCACGCTTGAACATCGTCAAGGCTACGCTGACCGTGGGCTCGTTCACGGCGATCTCGCGCGTCCTGGGCTTCGTCCGCGACCTCCTGATCGCCGCCGTGCTCGGCGCCGGGGCCGCGGCGGATGCCTTCTTCGTCAGCTTCAAGCTCGCCAACCTGCTCCGCCGCCTGTTCGCGGAGGGTGCCTTCAACGCGGCCTTCGTTCCCCTCTTCGCCCGGGCGCTGGAGGGCGAGGGCAAGGAGGAGGCGAGACGCTTCGCCGAGGAGGCGTTGGCGGTGATGACCGTGGTGCTCCTCGTCGTCGTGCTGGCCGCCGAGATCGCCATGCCCTGGCTGGTGCGCGGCCTAGCACCGGGCTTCGAGCCCGGAAGCGAGCGCTACGGGCTCGCGGTCGAGCTCAGCCGCATCACCTTCCCCTACCTCATGCTCATCTCGCTCGCCGCCCTCTTCAGCGGCGTCCTCAATTCCCTCGGCCGCTTCGCCGCCGCCGCCATCGCCCCGATCATCCTCAATATCGTGCTGATCACGACCCTGCTGCTGGCGAGCCTGCACCCGGCGACACCGGCCCATGCCCTCGCCTGGGGCGTCTCCGTCGCCGGCGTGCTGCAGCTCGCCTGGGTTGCCGTGGCGGCGCGGCGCAATGGGATGGGACTCAGGCTCCGCCGGCCCCGCCTGACGCCGCGGCTCAAGCGGCTCTTCCAGCTCATGCTGCCGGGTGCGATCGGCTCGGGCGTCTACCAGATCAACCTCATCGTCGACACGTGGTTCGCCTCGCTCCTGCCGGTGGGTGCGGTCTCCTACCTTTTCTACGCCGACCGGCTGAACCAGCTGCCGCTCGGCATCATCGGCGTCGCCATCGGCACCGCACTGCTGCCGATGCTCAGCCGGCAGCTCCGCATCGCGGACTTCGCCAGCGCATCGCGGACGCAGAACCGGGCGATCGAGATCGGCCTGCTCTTCACCCTGCCGGCGGCGGTGGGGCTCATCGTCCTGGCCCAGCCGATCATCGCCGTGCTCTTCGAGCGGGGCGCCTTCGGCCCGGCCGAGACGGCGGCCACGGCGGGAGCGCTGGTCGCCTTCTCGATCGGCCTGCCGGCCTATGTGCTGATCAAGGTCCTGGCACCCGGCTTCTTCGCCCGCGAGGACACGGCGACGCCGGTCAAGGTGGCAGCCCTCTGCCTCCTCGCCAACGTGCTGCTCATCCTCGTGCTGATCCGCCCGCTCGACCATGTCGGCATCGCCCTGGCGACGGCCCTCTCGAACTGCCTCAACGTCGCCTGCCTCGGGTGGATCCTGCAGCGCCGCGGGCATCTGCGCATCGACGAGCGCCTGCGCCGGGTGGTGCCCCGGATCGTCGCCGCCACGGTCGCGATGGCGCTGGTCCTCGTTGCGGCGCGCTTCGGGCTCGCGTTCCTGCCCGAGGCGCTGCGCCTGGCGCTGGCCCTGGCGCTCGGCGGCCTCTCCTTCCTCCTCGTCTGCCATTGGACCGGTGCCGCGGATTTCGCCGAGCTCCGACGCATGGTCTCGCGTCGGCGGCCGGCCGCCGAGCCGGGCGCTTGACACTGTCTCACTGCCGTGGCTCCAAGCGGCTTCACCTTCGCTCGCAAGAGGTTGCCGTTTCGATGCCCGACACGTCCAAGGATCGTATTTTCTCCGGCATTCAGCCGACGCACGGCATTCAGCTCGGCAATTATCTGGGCGCCATCCGCAACTGGGTCAGGCTGCAGGAGCGCTACGAGTGCATCTACTGCATCGTCGACCAGCATGCCCTGAACACGGTACAGAACGCCGACGAGATGCGCCGCAACACGCGCGAGGTAGGGGCGGCGCTGATCGCTTCGGGCATCGATCCGGCAAAGTCGATCCTCTTCGTGCAGAGCCGGGTCGAGGCGCACAGCCGGCTCGCCTGGGTCCTGAACTGCGTGACCCCCATCGGCTGGCTCAACCGCATGACCCAGTTCAAGGAGAAGGCCGGCAAGCACCGCGAGAACGCGCCGGTCGGCCTCTACGTCTACCCGGTGCTGCAGGCGGCCGACATCCTGGCATACAAGGCGACGCACGTACCGGTCGGCGAGGACCAGAAGCAGCATCTCGAGCTCAGCCGCGACGTCGCCGCCTCCTTCAACCGCCGCTTCGCCGAGGATTTCTTCCCGCTGCCGGAGCCGATGATCCAGGCCGAGGCGGCGCGGGTCATGTCGCTCCGCGACGGGACGAAGAAGATGAGCAAGTCGGATCCCTCCGACCAGAGCCGGATCAACCTAACCGACGATGCCGACACGATCGCCGGCAAGATCAGGAAGGCCAAGTCCGACAGCATCCTCGGCATCAGCTACGACCCGGAGAACCGGCCGGAGGCGAGCAACCTCTTGACCATTTTCGCGGCCCTCGCCGATCGCGAGCGCGCCGACGTGGCGGCCGAGTACGAAGCGGCGAGCTTCGCCACCTTCAAGGAGCATCTGGCCGAGCTCTGCGTCGAGAAGCTGGCGCCGATCAATGCCGAGATGCGTGGCCTGCTCGCCAATCCGGAGCATATCGACGCGGTGCTGGCGGACGGCTCGGCCCGGGCCGACGCCCTGGCCCGCCCGATTGTCGATGCCGCCTATGAAGCCGTGGGCTTTCGCTGACCGGCCCGCTTGCGATGTGGCACCGGTGACGCCAAGTCATGGCATGGCGGGACCGCCTGCCGCTGTGCCATCATGGGCAGCCGACGACGCCGCGCACGCGCGCCCAGGGCCCCGAGGAGACGACGCATGTTCATCCAGACCGAAGTGACCCCCAACCCGGCGACGCTCAAGTTCCTGCCCGGCCGGGCGGTCATGACCGAAGGCGTGGTCGACTTCACCGAGGCCGCCAAGGCCGAGGCGGTGTCGCCCCTGGCGGCGCGGCTCTTCGCCATCGACGGCGTGGCCGGCGTCTATCTCGGCGCCGACTTCATCTCGGTCACGAAGAACACCGCCGACGACTGGTACATGATGAAGCCGGCCGTGCTCGGCGCCATCATGGAGCACTTCATGTCGGATGATCCGGTGCTCGCCGCCGGCGCCGACATCGACGACGACGTCAAGGTCGACGAGGCCGACGCCACGGTGAAGCAGATCAAGGAGCTGATCGACACCCGGGTCCGTCCGGCGGTGGCCCAGGACGGGGGCGACATCGTCTTCCAGGGCTTCGAGCGCGGCATCGTCTACCTGCACATGCGCGGCGCCTGCTCGGGCTGCCCGAGCTCGGTCGTGACCCTGAAGAACGGGATCGAGAACCTGCTCAAGTACTACGTGCCCGAGGTGGTCGAGGTCCGCTCCGTCTCCTGACGAGAGAGCGCGGCTCCTTGCGGCTCCTGGCCTTCGATACCGCCGGCGACGGCTGCTCGGCCGGCTGCTTCGCCGGCACGGAGCCGCTCGCCTTGGCACGGCATGCCGGGGCCACCGGGCATGCCGAGCGGCTCGTGCCGATGCTGGCCGCGGTGCTCGCCGACGCGGGCTGGGACATGGCGGACCTCGAGGCGCTGGCGGTGACGGTCGGCCCCGGCAGCTTCACCGGCATCAGGACGGGGCTGGCGGCGGCCCGTGGCCTGGCGCTGGTCCGCCGCCTGCCGGTCTGGCCGGTCAGCTCGCTCGCCGCCCTCGCGGCGGTGACCGAGAGCACCGCCGATTTGCCGATCGCCGTGGCACTCGATGCCCGGCGCGGGCAGGTTTTCCTCCAGTGCTTCGATCCTGGCGGCTTCGCCCGCGACGAGCCCCTGATGTTGGCGCCGGAGGCGGCGGCAGAGCGACTGTGCCGGCCCCACCATCTGGTCGGCAGCGGGGCGGCGGCCGTGCTGCGGCATTTGGACGCGAGCGCCGTCACCTGCGGCGCTGCCGAGCTCGATGCGGTCGCCGTGGCCGGGGCCGCGGCGGCGGCCCGCCGACGTGGCGAGCAGCCGGTCGAAGGGACGGCGCTGGCGCCGCTCTATCTGCGCGCGCCCGACGCCCGGCCGTCCGCCGGCCGGTCGCTGTTGCAGGCCTGAGCCATGCTGTCCTTCAACCAGGAGCCGCAGCTGACCATCAAGCCGGTGGGTGCTTTCGACCTCGGCCGGCTGGCTAGGCTGCATCGCCACTGCTTCGAGGAAGGCTGGAGCCGGTCCGACCTCGCCCATCTCCTGGCCCTGCCCGGCGGGTTCGGGCTGATCGCCCGGCGCGGCGGCACGTTCGTCGGGCTCGAGGCCATGCGCGGCGTCGGCTTCGCGCTGCTGCGCGTCGTCCGTGACGAGTGCGAACTCCTGTCCCTGGGCGTCCTGCCGGCGCAGCGTCGGCGGGGTGTCGCCGGGGAGCTGCTGCGGACCGCCATGCAGAGCTGCCTCGATGCCGGTGCGCAGGCGATGTTCCTCGAGGTCGCCATCGACAATCTCTCGGCGCAGGCCCTCTACGACCGGTTCGGCTTCGTCAGGGTCGGCACGCGACCGGACTACTACGCCCGCCAGGACGGCACGCGGATGCATGCCTACACCATGCGCTGCGACCTCGTCGCCGCCCTGGGCAGCCGGCCGCCCCGGCCCCGCTGAAGCCGGGCCGGCGCCCTCAACCGGCAACGCGGATCACGAGCTCCCAGAGGTCGTCGGCGACCTCTTCCTCGACGACGATGCTGTGACCATGATCGAGCACCGCGCGCGGCACGTTGGCCAGCGGCTCGCCGCCGCGCAGGCGCACCCGCAGCAACTCGCCGGGCCGCATTGCTTCGAGCCTGATCTTGGTGCGGACAAAAGTCATCGGGCACGTTTCGCCCGAAATATCCAACTCTGCGTCTGCGTTCATTCGGCTACTTGTTCCCTTACTGCGCGGCATCGATAGCGACTTCCACTTTTTTTTCGAATCCCTCTTGCATCCCGGGCGACAGAAAATATATTGC
>JAUIID010000212.1 GCA_030431615.1 Alphaproteobacteria bacterium | reverse complement strand
CAGCCGCTGATGGAGCCGGAGAAGTTCGCGGGCTTTCGCGGCCACCCCATGGCGCCTGCGGCCGTGCTACTGCGCAATCACGGTCTCCACGTGGAGCTGGTCTTCGACCGCACCCATGCCATCGGCAGCCGCGACCAGGCCGGACTGGCGGACGTGCGGCTCGAGAGTGCCGTCTCGGTGATCATGGACTGCGAGGATTCGGTCGCCTGCGTCGATGCCGAGGACAAGGTCGTGGCCTACCGCAACTGGCTCGGCCTGATGAACGGTGATCTCACCGAGACGTTCGAGAAGGGCGGCAAGCAACTGTCGCGCAGCCTCAATCCGGACCAGACCTATGAAGCCCCCGGCGGGGGCGAGGTCACGGTCAAGGGGCGCGCCCTGATGCTGGTGCGCAATGTCGGCCATCTGATGACCAACTCCGCGATCCTGGACCGGGATGGCGGCGAGGTCTTCGAGGGCCTGATGGACGCGATGATCACCACGCTGATCGCGATGCACGACCTGCGGAAGACGGAAGGCCTGCGCAATTCGGTCTGCGGGTCGGTCTACGTGGTCAAGCCGAAGATGCACGGACCCGACGAGGTGGCCTTCGCCGACGAGACCTTCACCCGCGTCGAGGCGGTGCTCGGCCTGCCCCGCCACACCGTGAAGCTCGGGATCATGGACGAGGAGCGCCGCACCAGCGTCAACCTCAAGGAATGCATCCGGGCGGCGAAGCACCGCGTCGCCTTCATCAACACGGGCTTCCTCGACCGGACCGGCGACGAGATCCACACCTCGATGGAGGCGGGGCCGTTCAGCCGCAAGGACTTCATCAAGCGCAAGGGCTGGATCGCGGCCTACGAGAACCGGAACGTGGATATCGGCCTGGAGTGCGGCCTCTCCGGCAAGGCGCAGATCGGCAAGGGCATGTGGGCCATGCCGGACCGCATGGCGGCGATGCTCGACACGAAGATCGAGCACCCTCGGGCAGGCGCGAACTGCGCCTGGGTGCCGAGCCCGACGGCAGCCACCCTGCACGCGCTGCACTACCACAAGGTCGATGTGTTCAAGGTGCAGGCGGCGCTGGCGAAGGGCGGGCGGCGGGCCCATGTCGACGGGTTGCTCGATATCCCGGTCGCGAGCTATCGCAAGTGGTCGAAGGAGCAGGTGCGCCGCGAGGTCGAGAACAACGCGCAGGGCATTCTGGGATATGTGGTGCGCTGGATCGACCAGGGCGTCGGCTGCTCCAAGGTGCCCGACATCAACGATGTCGGCCTGATGGAGGACCGGGCGACCTGCCGCATCTCGGCCCAGCACATCGCCAACTGGCTGCACCACGGCGTGGTGGACGAGGCCGAATTCATGGAGACGATGCGCAAGATGGCCGAGATCGTGGATCGCCAGAACGCCGGCGACCCGGCCTACGCGCCGATGGCACCGGCCTTCGACGGCACGGCCTTCCAGGCCGCCTGCGATCTCGTCCTCGAGGGTACGAGGCTGCCGTCCGGCTACACCGAGCCAGTGCTGCATGCGCGCCGGATCGAGCGCAAGGCCGCCCTGGGCGCCTGAGCCGCCTGCACCGCCCGGTCGCGCCGGGGAGTGGGCGGCACTCCCCGGTCAGCGGCCACCTTGCGCCCGGTTGACGGCCCGAGCGGCTAGACGACCCGCACGGTGTGGCGCTCGACCTCCTCCCAGTCGATGTCGTAGCCGAGGCCGGGGCCGGCCGGCGGGCGGACATAGCCGTCGGCGTCGGGCACGATGGGCGGCGTCTTCAGGCAGAAATGGAAGGAGTCCTCGGGCACGATCTGCTCGACATAGCGGCAGTTCGAGATGGCGAGAGCGACGTGCAGGTTCGGGATCTCGCCCCGGTGCAGCTGGCAGCGCATGCCGTGCGCCTCGCAGAGATGGGCGATCTTGAGCAGGGCGGTGATCCCCACCTTGCGCTGCCAGCCGGCATGGATGAACGAGCCGGTCTTGAAGGTGATGTTGCTGGCGACGTCGTAGAGCGTGTCGCGGCCGGTCTCGGCCACGCAGAGCGGGATCTCGAGCCGGCGGCTGAGCTCGGCCAGGGCCCGGAACTGGTAGTCGCGCAGCGGCTCCTCGAACCACTCGTACTGCAACTTCTCGAGCTCGCGCCCGGCCCAGAGCGCCTCCTCGTAGGTGTAGCCGCCCGAGGCGTCGATCATGAGGGCGATGTCCGGCCCCACCTCGTCGCGCACGACCCGGCAGGCCTCGATGTCCATGCGCACGTCGCCGAAGAGATGGAGCTTGATCGCCTTGTAGCCCCGGTCGACGCAGTCCCGGGCGAGGTGACGATACCCCTCGACGGTGTCGAGGGTGAACGTGCTGGCATAGGCCAGGACCTCGTGTCGGTAGGCGCCGAGATAGCGGTAGAGCGGCAGGTCGGCGCGCTTCGCGGCGAGATCCCAGAGCGCCACGTCGAACACCGCCTGGGCCGGCTGGAGCGAGATCAGGCCGCGGCCCATGTCCCAGAGCTTCTGCCAGAGATATTCGCGATCGAGCACCTGCTCGCCGATCACCACCGGCTTGAGCAGCTGCTCGGTGGCGAGCGCCAGCGCGTCCCCGTGCGCGATGGCGAAGCAGTGGCCCTTGAGCCCGCCTTCAGCCGTCACCTCGAGGAGGAAGGCGTCTCGCGTAGCGTTCTGGGACGGAATGCCCTTGCGCCACTGATAGGCCGCGCGCGGCATGGCAAGGCGAAAGCCTTTGACGTCAATGATCTTCATGTCGAGCTCCGTCGGTGTTTCCAGGCGAGATGTCGCGTTCAGCCCTTGGTGGCGCCGGCGGCGAGGCCGCGGACGAGATAGCGTTCGAGCAGGGCGTAGAGGATCATGGCAGGCAGGGAGCCGACGATGGCGGCGGCCATCAGCTCGTTCCAGTGGGTCTTGTATTCGCCGATGAGCGCCGAGAGGCCGACCGTGATGACGTACATGTCCTTGGTCGTGGTCATGATGAGCGCGAAGAGGAACTCGTTCCAGCCGACCAGGAAGGAAAAGATGGCGGTGGCCACGAGCCCCGGCAGGCAGAGCGGCAGCACGACGCGGAAGAAGGCGCCGAGCGGGCCGCAGCCGTCGATCAGCGCGGCCTCGTCGATCTCGACCGGTATGCTCGCGAAGTAGCCCCGCATCATCCAGACGCAGAACGGCAGGGCAAAGGCGAGATAGATGGTGATCAGCGCCGGGTAGGTGTTGATCAGCCCGAGATGCCGCATGATGACGAAATAGGGGACGATCAGGATGACCCTGGGGAACATCTGGGTCGAGAGCAGCAGCGTGGCGAGCACGCCTGAGCCCTTGAACCGGAAGCGCGCGAAGCCGTAGGCGGCGGGTGCCGCGACCAGGATCGCGAGCAGCGTCGTCGAGCCCGCGACGACCAGCGTGTTCACGAAATAGGTCTGAAAATCCAGCGCGTGCCACATGTTGGCGTAGTTCGCGAGGGTCGGGTTATCCGGAATCCAGCTGAGCGGTGTCGAGTAGGTCTCGTCCTCCGGCTTCAGCGAGACCACGAACATCCAGAGGATGGGGAAGAGAAGCACCAGCGCGAGCAATGGCATCACCACCACGTTGACAAGCAGGGCGATGCGCGGATCGGGCTTCATGGGCGGGCCTCCCGGCTCGGGGCGCTGGTCGGGTGCGCGGTCATTCCTGTTCCCGCGCGACCTTGAGCAGGCGCATGTAGACGATCGTGCAGAGCATCAGGACGACGAGCATCAGTACTGCCGTCGCGGCAGCCTGCCCGTACTGGTAGAACTCGAAGGCGAGGCGGTTCACGAATGTCGGCAGGACTTCCGTCGCGTTGCGCGGCCCGCCCCGCGTCATGACGTAGATCAGGTCGAACTGACGGACGTTGAAGACGAAGTCGAGGATGGTCCCGACGAAGATCAGGAAGCGGAGATTGGGCAGGGTCACGTGGATGAAGCGGCGCCAGGGCGAGGCGCCGTCGACCGCCGCGGTCTCGTATTGCTGCTGCGGGATCGCCTGCAGCCCGGCGAGCAGGAGCAGCATCAGGAACGGGTAGGAGCGCCAGATATTGGCGACGATCACCGAGGCGAGCGCCCAGTCGCGCGAGGCGAGCCAGAGGACGGGCTCCGAGATCGCCCCGATGCGCAGGAGGAGATCGTTGGCCACGCCGTAGAGCGTGTCCAGGATCCACTTCCAGCCGAGCCCTGCCGCGACATGGGAAATCGTCCAGGGCATCAGAAAGAGCACGCGCCACAAGGTGCGCATCCGCAGCGCCGGATAGTTGAGCAGCAGCGCCATGCCGAGCCCCACCCCGAGCGTGCAGATCGTGCTCACCGTGGCGAAGAAGAAGGTGTTGCCGAGCGTGCGCCAGAAGACCGGGTTGGCCAGCACCATCTCGTAATTGGCGAGCCCGACGAAGGTGGTCGAGAAGTCGATGGCCACCTGCTGCAGGCTCAGCAGCATGCCGCTCAGCATCGGGTAGATCAGCGCCAGGGTGATGGCGACGAAGGCCGGCGTGATGAAGAGGTAGCCGTAGCGAAGGTAGTGACCCATGGCGGCCGGACCTCAGCGCTGTCGCGGGAGACGGGGCAGCGGCCGTCGCGGGCCGAGGGCCCGAAGCCTGCCCGAATTCGGGCGGCCGAACGGCACAGCGCCTCCACTGGCTGCCAAGCGCATGAGCGGCCTCATTCCTTCTTGCTGATGGAGTGAGCCCCGGGCGGATCGCTGGGCGATGGCCCGCCCGGGGGTGCTGAGGTGCGAGAAGACCTGCCGGCCGCCCTATTGGGCCAGAATGCGGTTGAGCTCCGCTTCGGTGGTGCGCATGGCTTCCTCCGGCGTCTCGTCACCGAGCAGGGCGCTTTGCACCATGTCGAACAGCGCCTCCTGCAACTGGCCCCACTTCTCCGTCGAATAGGGCGAGTGCAGGGCGTCGGGCGCGAGCTTGAACGAGAGGAACGGGTCCGCCTGGATGCGTGGATCCTCGATCGCATCACTGCGTGCCGGGCGCAGCTTGCCGACCAGACCCTGCTGGACGTTGAACTCGCGCGACATGAGATGCGCGATCCACTTTGCGGATGCTTCCGGGTTGCTGGCATTGGCGGGAATGACAAACGCATCGCCGCCCGCCTGGGTGGCCCCCGACTCGGGCATCGGCGCCAGGGCCAGATGCTCGATGATGCCGGGATTGCGGCCGTCGGCGATCACTGCGTTGTTGGCCCCGCCCATGTGCATCGCCACCCGCTCCTGGGCGAAGGCGGTGATGATGAACTCGAAGTCCGCATTGACAACGCCGGGCGGCACCACGCCGTGCTCGCGGTCGAAGGCGATCTCGCGGGCGAAGGCCTCGATGCATTCCGGCTTGTCGGCCAGCGCCGCCCGGGTCAGGTCGCGGGAGATGAACTCGCAGCCCGCGTCCCAGAAGACGCGCAGCCAGCGCCGGGCCGAGGAGCCGCTCTTGGCACCGAATATGGCGTAGCCGTAGGTCTCGGGCGGGTTGGTCAGCCGCTTGGCGTAGTCGAGGAACTCGTCCCAGGTCTCGGGCGGCCGGTCGGGATCGAGCCCCGCCTGCTCGAACAGCCGCTTGTTGTACATGAGCCCGTCGGCCGAGATGTAGCTGTTGACCCCGTAGAGCCGGCCGTCGCGGCGCAGATTATCGTCGAGGAACTTCTGGGATAGCTGGGCCTCGAGCTCGTCGAGTGCGCCCGCCTCCTCCAGCAAGGTGTCGACCGGCTGCAGGACCGGGAAGAGAGCGCCCATGTCGGGGACCGACACGCGGGCGACATCCGGCGGCAGGCCCGCCTGGATCTCGGTCATGAGCTTCTGCATCCGCTGTTCCCACTGTGCCGGGACCAGCTCGATCTTGATGTCCGGATTGGCTTCCTCGAACTCGAGGGCCGCCGCCTCGAACAGCTCCATGATCTCCTGGCTGTCGTTCAGCTTCCAGTCCATGTAGCGGATCGTGACCTCGGCCTGGGCCGCGGTGATGCCGATGAGCGCGGTTGCCGCAACACCGGCGAGCATCGCGCCGAGCCTTCTGGGGATCGCGTGCATGTAGCCTCCATTGTCACGGCGCCGGTTCTCCTGCGGCGCCTCTCTTCACAAGAACTTCCATATTGTGGAAGCCTAGTGTATTATATGGAAGTATCATGCGCCGACCGCCTCGAGTCAATCGTGGTGGCCCGCGAACGTGCGGATTCTGGAGGGGGCGATGGCGCGACAGGTCCAGGGAGCCAACCTGCTCTTCAAGGCGGTCGAGGTGCTCGACGCCGTGGCGGAAGCACAGGCACCGCCCAGACTTGCCGAGCTTGCCCGCAGCACCGGCCTGCCGCTCGGCACGCTGCACCGGATCACCGACGCACTTGCCGCCAGCGGGCTGCTGCGGCGTGACGCGGAGACAAGGGCCTTTCGCCTGGGCTCACACCTGCTGCAGCTCGCCCGGCGGAGCTGGGAGGACTTCGACCTGCGCGGCGCCGCCGAGCCCGAGATGCGCCAGCTGCACGAAACCTTCAGCGAGACGGTCAGTCTCGCCGTGCTGCTCGACGGCGGGGTTGTCCTCATCGACAAGATCGAGGGCACGAACGCGCTGCGCACCGCGCCGCCGCTCGGCCAGCGCCTGCCGCTCCATGCGTCGGCGATCGGCAAGACGGTGCTGGCCGCGCTCGAGCCGGCGGAGAAGGTCAAGGCGCTGGCGGCTCTCGACCTCGTGCCGCTGACGCCCACCACGATTGCCGACCGGGCGACGCTCGCCGCCCATCTCGCCATGATGGAAGCACGGCGTTACGCGGTCGAGGACGAGGAGCAGGTCGTGGGCGTGCGCGCGGTCGCCGCCGCCATCCTCAACCAGCGCGGTGCGCCGATCGGTGCGATCGGACTTTCGGGCTCCGCCAAGGGGCTGAGCCTCGATCGTCTCTTCGACATCGGCAGCGAGATCGCCGAGGCGGCCCTGCGCATCTCATGGAACCTGGGCTTCGCGCCGCCCGAGCCCTGGCCCGGCTTCAGCATCGCCGCCCGCTCGGGCGATCCGGTGGAGAACGCCGTCCCGGCTGCAGCCTTCGTCGGCACCAGCCCGGTCTGGGACGAAGCGACAGCCCGGCTGTTCTGGGTCGACCGCATGCGACCCGGCGTGCATGTCAGCGATCCCGCCACCGGCGCCGACACCACCTTGCCACTGCCCGGCCCCGCGGGCTCGGTCGTGCGCACGCCGGATGGCCTGCTCGCCACGCTGCGGCCAGACGTGCTGGCGCTGGACCAGAAGACCGGGGCGACCCGCCCGCTCTTCAGCCTGATGACCCCCGATTCCCACCAGCGCTACAATACGGCCCGCTGCGACCGCCAGGGGCGTCTCTGGATCACCACCATGGACCTGACGATCAGCCGGGCCAGCGGCAGCCTCGTGCGCGTCGACCCGGACCTGCGTGCGACCGAGATGGCCACGGGCTTCCTCGTGCCGATCGGCCTCACCTGGAGTCCCTGCGGCCGCTACCTCTATATCTGCGACGCGCCGCGGCGCGAGATCTACCGCTACGCGTTCGACGAGGCAGCAGGCACGATCGCCGACCGGCGGGTCTTTGCCCGCCTGCCCGAGCAGTCGGGTCGACCGACGGGACTCGCGGTCGACAGATCGGGTTTCGTCTGGAGCCTGCAGACCGACGGCTGGTGTGTCACGCGCTACGATCCGGACGGGCAGATCGAGCGCGTGGTGGCGCTGCCCGTGCCCAAGCCCATCGATTGCTGCTTCGGCGGCCCCGACATGCGCACGCTCTTCATCACGACCTCACGCCTGGGCCTGGCCGAGCGGCGCCTGGCGCAGGTGCCCTGGTCGGGCAGCGTGCTCGCCTATGAGTGCCCCGAGCCCGGCCTGCCCGCCGGCGTGTTCGGAGAAGCCACGCCGGCCTGCGCAGCCTGACCATGTTACGACCCCGTTATTATGTAGCAGACGCACCAAGCGAGGCGAGATGACGAGGCTAATTCTCGGGCTCGTTATCGTCGCTCTATGTCATTTTCCCGCTTGGGCGAACAAATGTTGCCATCATGTTATGATAACTGAAATTCCCAGCCTTTACTTGCTCAAGAGTAGCTTGTCCTCTGTATCTAAATTCCCAAGTGGTATCCGAGTATCGCCATTCGGTTTGATCAAAAATAGTTCGATATCTGACAGCGGATTTAATCACAATCGGATCATCCCTCGAAGCGACTATCCTCTCTGGAGAAAAAACAACTGGACGGCCGAATGCTCCTGGCGAATTCGGCATGATGTTGATAACGGCTTCGCCATCTTCATTCCAAGTGCTATCTTCAGAAAAGATTTTATCGCTTGCCAGTCCAGTTTTTATGCTCACCTCGTAGGCTGGGGTAGAGCCGGAATTCTTCCAGTCGATCAAAATCAGAACTTCCTGCATCATACCTGTATTGATGTCCCCGTTTATTTCTATCTGCCAGCGCTCAACACCAACCCAAGCTCGCAGTTGAGTCTCTCCAATGCGGCGAGTTTCGGCGACGGCAGCCACCGCAGCGTGGTTGGCCGATCGGGTAAGAAAGAGTGTCCAGATCAGGAGCCCGGTGCCTATTCCGACGAAGACGGTGGGAAGCAGAGAATATAGAGCCATGCTCTGAGTAGCGGCATTTATTTCTTGCGTAGCCGCGTCCATGCTTTGCTGGGCGATAAGATCATCTACTGCCTATCCGATTAACTCAGGTTGCTCTACATGTGGTGGCTGACGTGGAAGAGAGCTGGTCATGCCTCGACCGGATTTTCCGAGCAGCCTTGGCGCGTTTCGAGAGCGGTTTGCGAGCGAGACTGACTGTTGGCGCTATCTCGTCGCGTCACGTTGGCCGGATGGGTTTCGCTGTCCGCGCTGTGCTGGCGACAGGGCTTTCGAGTTGAGCTCTCGCGGCTTGTTCGAGTGCCGCAGTTGCCGACATCAGAGCTCGGTGACGGCCGGCACGGTTCTCCATCGCACGCGCCAACCGCTCGCCCTTTGGTTCACCGCAGCTTACCTGGTGACCACCCACACACCCGGCTTCTCGGCCGTGCAGTTGCAACGCCAGCTGGGCCTGAGCCGCTACGAGACGGCCTGGGCGATGCTGCAGAAGCTGCGGCGGGCGATGGTCCGCCCCGAGCGCGACCTGCTTTCCGGCCCGGTGGAAGTCGACGAAACCTATATCGGGGGCGTGGACAGGCAACAGCGGGGCGGCCGCCAGCGCGCCAGCAACAAGTCGATTGTCATCGGTGCCGTCGAGGTCCAGGGCGGGCGTGCACGCCGCATCAGGCTCGCTGTCGTCGACGATCTCTCCGGCCCAACGCTCGGTGGCTTCGTCGCCGGCGCCGTCAAGCCCGGCAGCACCCTCCTGACTGACGCCTGGCAAGGCTACGCGCCACTCCGCCATACGTATGATCATCGGGCCGTCACCGTCGGCAAGCCCATCAACGCCGCCAGGCACCTGCCCCACATTCACCGCACCTTCGCCAATCTCAAGACCTGGCTCAGGGGCACCCATCACGTGTCCACTTAACCTTCTTGTCTTGCGTTCTGGATGGTTCCAGAGTTCATGCAGGGAGGAAGGGAAATG
>JAUIID010000005.1 GCA_030431615.1 Alphaproteobacteria bacterium | reverse complement strand
GGCACCGCATCGAGGTTCATCAGGATGCCGCACTCGCCGCGCGACGCCATCTCGAAGGAGGAGGAGGTGAGCCCGGCCGCCCCCATGTCCTGGATGGCGACGATGCAGTCGCCGGCCATCAGCTCGAGGCAGGCCTCGATCAGGAGCTTCTCGGTGAAGGGATCGCCCACCTGCACCGTCGGCCGCTCGGCTTCCTTCGTCTCGCTAAACTCGGCCGACGCCATGGTGGCGCCGTGGATGCCGTCGCGGCCGGTCTTCGCACCGACGTAGAGCACCGGATTGCCGATGCCGCCGGCGCTCGCATAGAAGACCTTGTCCGCCTCGGCGATGCCGACCGCCATGGCGTTGACCAGGATGTTGCCGTTATAGGCATGGTGGAAGGTGCACTCGCCGCCGACCGTCGGCACACCGACACAATTGCCGTAGCCGCCGATGCCGGCGACCACGCCGGCCACGAGGTGGCGGGTCTTCGCATGGTCCGGGGCACCGAAGCGCAGCGCGTCGAGGAGCGCCACCGGCCGGGCCCCCATGGTGAAGACGTCGCGCAGGATGCCGCCGACACCGGTGGCAGCCCCCTGGTAGGGTTCGATGAAGGACGGGTGGTTGTGGCTCTCCATCTTGAAGATGGCGACCTTGCCGCCGCCGATGTCGATGACGCCGGCATTCTCGCCCGGCCCCTGGACCACCCAGGGCGCCTCGGTCGGCAGCTTGCCGAGATGGATCTTCGAGCTCTTGTAGGAGCAGTGCTCGGACCACATGACCGAGAAGATGCCGAGCTCGACCAGGGTCGGGGCACGGCCGAGGATGGTCTCGATCTGGCCGAGGTCGTCGCCCGTCAGCCCGTGGCGCTGCAGCAGTTCCGGGGTGATCTCGGTCATGCCAGGGCCGCCAGGAGCGAGGTGAAGAGCGGCCGGCCGTCGGTGCTGCCGAGCTCCGCCCCGATCGCCCGCTCGGGATGCGGCATCAGGCCGAGCACGCGGCGGTTCGCGGAGAGCACGCCGGCGATGTCGGCGGTGGAGCCATTGGGGTTGTCGAGATAGCGAAAGGCGATCCGGTCCTCCTCCTCGAGCCGGGCCCGGCCGGCCTCGTCGATGACGTAGTTGCCGTCGTGATGCGCTACCGGCAGGGAGAGCACCGCAGCATCGTCATAGCCGTCGGTGAAGGGGTTCCGGCGGGCCGCCACGGCCACGCGGACATGGCGGCAGACGAAACGCAGGCTGGCGTTCCGGATCAGGGCCCCGGGCAGGAGCCCGGCCTCGGTCAGCACCTGGAAGCCGTTGCAGATGCCGATGACAGCACCGCCGGCCTCGGCGTGGCGGACCACTGCCGCCATGATCGGCGAGCGCGCGGCGATGGCGCCGCAGCGGAGATAGTCGCCATAGGAGAAGCCGCCGGGCACGCCCACGATGTCCACGGGCGGCAGCTCGCTCTCGCCATGCCAGACTCGGGCTGGCGGTTTCTCGAAGATCTGCTCGAAGGCGACGGCGAGGTCGCGATCGCAGTTCGAGCCGGGATAGGTGATGACGGCGGCGCGCATGGCGGGGGGGCGATCCGGGGCTTGTTTGGCCGGGGCTTGTTGGATGCGCCTTGCGCTTAGCGGTCGGTGCCGGGCGGCGCAAGGTGCCAAGCCGCGCAGCCTGCCCCGGGCGCCTCCCTGCCTGTTCGATCGAGGGGCCATGTGCTATTCCCGCGCCGGTTCTGGAGAATCAGCCGGGGAGGGAGCCGATCTTTCGCAACCCGCTGCTCATCGCGGCTCTCGGCCTCACCGGGGCCGTCGCGATCTGGGGTCTCGTCGACACGGCCGGCCTTGCCGCCTTCGCGACCACCCTCGTCGCCATCCAGTTCACGAGCCGCGCCTGGTTCATCATGCTGACGGTGAGCCTCATGCTGCTGGTGAGCATCTTCCTCGCCCTCTCGCCCTGGGGCAGGATCAGGCTCGGCGCCGACGATGACCGGTCGGAATTCTCCCTCGTTTCCTGGCTCACCATGCTGTTTGCCGCCGGCATGGGCGTCGGCCTGCTCTACTGGGGGACGGCCGAGCCCCTGACCCATTATCTCCTGATCACCGAAATCGAGGGGGAGCGGCGGGCGGCCGACCTTGCCCTCTTTCTCACCAATTTCCACTGGGGCCTGCACGCCTGGGCGATCTACGGGCTCACCGGGTTGGTGATCGCCTATTTCAGCTTCCGCCGCGGCTGCCCGATCCTCGTCGGCGCCCCCCTGCTCGACGTGCTGGGCACGAGTGCGCCGGTCCGGGCGCTGGCCTGGCTCAGCAACCTGCTCGCCATCTATGCGATCGCCATCGGGGTCGGCGGCTCGGTCGCCATGGGCGTCTTCCAGGTCAAGGAAGGCGTGGATGCCCTCTTCGGTCTCGAGGGCACCGGCGCCGGCCTGACCTTCGCCGTCTTCGTCGTCCTCTGCCTCGCCTACCTGCCGCCGCTCCTGGTCGATCTCGGCCGCGGCATGGCCCTGCTCTCGAACGTCGCCATCGCCATCGCCGCGGCGCTGATGCTCTTCATCCTGATAGCCGGCCCCACCTATTTCCTCATGGGCGGGATCGTGCAGGCGATCGGCGAGTACTTCACTGCCGTGCTGCCGCACGGCTTTCGCACCTTCACCTTCATGGATGAGCGGGTCGGCAACTGGTTCCAGGCCTGGACGCTCACCTACATGGTCTGGTGGCTCGCCTGGGCACCCTTCGTCGGCGTCTTCATCGCCCGCATCTCGCGCGGCCGTACCATCCGCGAGTTCATCCTCGGCGTGGTGCTGGTGCCGACGCTCTTCTCGATCCTCTGGTTCGGCGTCTTTGGCGGTGTCGGCTTCTATGGCGCGCTGCGCACGGAGGAGCCGATCCTCGAGATCGTGCAGTCGAACGTGAGTGCGGTGAGCTTCTTCATCCTCGGCTATTTCCCGCTGCCCTCGCTCACGATCGCGCTGGTCGTGCTGGCAGCCTTCCTCTTCCTCGTCACCAGCGTCGTCAGCGCCGCCTTCGTGCTCGGCATGTTCTCGTCGGGCGGCGATCCGGATCCGGGCAAGGGCGTGCGGCTGACCTGGGGCGTGATCCTGGGCGGGCTCGGGCTCGTGATGATCCTTTCCGGCAGCATCGATGCCGTGAAGTCGATCATCGCTCTCGGCGCCTTGCCCTTCGTCTACATCGTCCTGCTGCTGGTGGTGTGCTTCCTCAAGGTGATCCGCACCGACCGGGCCGGAGGACCGTCTTGAGCAACCTCGTGGACACGCTCCTCAACATCTGGACCTTCGCCTTCATTGCCGTGCTGGTCTGGATCTGGCTCCGGCCGATGCCGCAGAAAAAGGATCGCGACTAGCACTGCCGACGGGCTGATCAGGAGGCCCGGCGATCGAGTGCTGCCGGCTCGCCGGTGTCCGAGCCGGCGGCGCGCAGTGCCTTGAAGACCGGCACGAGCTCGCGCTTGCCCTTGATCCGGATGGGCTCGAGCGGCTCGAGGACGAGGCCCGGATCGCCCGCCACGGCATTGCGGACCGGCTCGCTCACCAGGATCGAGCGGGGCGGGGCGGCGTCGCAGAGGCGGGACGCGAGATTGACCGGGTCGCCCAGGACCGTGAAGTCCATGCGCTCGCGGGCACCCATGGCACCCATCACCACCTCGCCGGCGCTGATGCCGATGCCGACATGGAGGTCCCATTCGGGGTGCTCGCGCAGGAGCCCGGCCATGGCCTCCTGGATGGCGAGGGCGGAGGCAACGGCCCGCCGCTCCATGCCTTCGCCCTGGAAGACCGCGACGAGCTCGTCAGCGATGAACTTGTCGACGTCGCCGCCATGCGATTCGACGATGGCCGTCTGGGTGTCGAGATAGGAATTGAGCATCTCGACCACGACTTCCGGATCGACCGATTCCGAGAAGGCCGTGTAGCCCCGGATGTCCGAGAAGAGCATGGTGGCCGGCCGCCGCTCGCCGCTGCGCGAGATGCCGGACGAGTCCGCCGCCCGGATCGCCGAGACCGTGCCGCGCGAGACGAACTTCATGAGCTCCAGCCGCTCGCCCAGCTCGCGGATCATGGTGTTCATGCGCTCGGCGAGATCCCCGATCTCGTCATTGGTGCGGACCCCCTCGACGCGCGTCTTGAAGTCGCCGCCGCCGACCCGGTTGGCGACCTCGCCGATCTGCAGGATCGGCCGCGTCAGCCGGCGGGCGAAGAACCCGGCCGCCAGGGCCGCGGCGCAGAAACCGGCGAGGATCCAGAGGGCCAGGTTGCGCGTCATCTGCCCGACCACCGCATAGGCGTTGCGCTCGTCGAGCTCGGTGATCACGACCCAGGGCAGGGTGCTCGGAAAGGCGTAGGCGCCGAGCATGGGCGTGCCGTCCGTCCGCTCATAGGATTCGACCGAGGCGGCCCGGGCATTGCCCTCGATCAGGCGCAGCGCCGATGCAACGATGGCCCGATCGCCGAGATCGCGGGGCTCGCCCTCGAGGACGGTCCGGCCGGCGGCGTCGATCACCGTGATCTCGCCGCGCCGGGCGAAGGGGTGGCCCTGGATCACCGCCGCCAGCGAATCGAGGTCGATCCTGGCACTCAGCGTCAGCTTCTGCCCGGCGAACTCGGAGGCGAGCGGCAGGGCCAGCGTCGCCAGCCAGTCGCCGGTCTCGGCGATGGTGGTGATCGTCGGGATGCCGTAATCCCCGGTCTCGCGCACGGCCTCGATCGCGGCGAGCGGCGTGCGCAGGAGGGCCACCGCATCGAGTCCGGCCGCCTTCAGGCGCGCGGAATAGGTCTCGTCGGTGACCAGGATGGGCAGCGCCGACTGGCCGACCGTCAGCTGCAGCGCCACGACGCCCGGAATGTTGGCGAGGCCGAGGGTCATGAGCGAGACTTTTTCGGGCACGGCCAGCTTCTCGCTGTCGATGCCGTTGCGGATCAGCAGCAGGGGTGTCAGCCAGTTGCCCTGGTAGCTGTCGTCGAGGCTTTCGCGGAGCTGGTCCGCGGCGTCCGCCAGCTGCTCGTTGGCGGCACTCTTGAGCTCGTCCTGGGTGATGCGGACGAGGTTCTGGCCGACCAGCACGAGGGGCGTGATGGCGATCAGCACGGCGAACAGGAAGACCTTGCCGCGCAGCGGGAAGCGCAGGCGCTTCTTCGGTCGCGCGATACCGTCTGTGGCGCCGTCAGTCGCGGGCACGCGCTCTGACCGTGGTCGTGTCCGTCGCCACGCCGCAGGCGAGGCCGCTCGTGTCGCTGGCCTCGACGGTCACCGTGTAGTCCCCGGGCTTCGTGTAGCGATGCTTGACCACGGCGCCCGTGCGGCGCGTGCCGTCGCCGAGGTCCCAGACGATCTGCACGCCGTCGCCGTCCGGATCGCGCGCCGCACTGGCGTCGAAGAGGAAGATGTCGTGCACGGCACCCACCGGGCCCTCCATCGCCGGGCCGGCATCGATCAGAGGCGGCGCATCGATGCGCACCATGGCCCGGTCGGTGCCGATGCCGCAGCTGGCCCCGGTCTCGTCGGTGACGGTCAGCTCGGCCGCATAGAGGCCGGGTGCGTCGAAGCTGCGCTCGACGGTGGAGCCCTTCAGCACCACGCCGTCGTCGAACTGCCAGGTGAAGGTGTCGAGCTTGCCGTCATGGTCGACGGACTCGTCGGCGTCGAAGACGAGCACGTCGCCCGGGCAGGCCAGCCGGTCGGGGCCGGCCACGGCTTCGGGTGCCCGGTTGACGCGGACGAAGACGGTCTCGGTGCGCACGCTGTTGGCGAGGCCAAGACCGTCGTCGAGGGTCACCGCCACGGGGTAGAGGCCCGGCCGGGCAAAGGCGTGCTCGACCTTCGTACCCGCGACCTCGGTGCCATCGCCGAAGCGCCAGCTGGCGCCGACGCCGTTCGACGCCTGGGCGACCCATGCGTGGCTGTCGCCCGGACAGAGCGGCCAGGGTGCCTCGAGGCCGGCGCTGGCCGTCGGGTTGACCGTCACCTCCTCGGTCTGCGTCGTGGTGCTGTTCGCCACCCCGGCGTCGTCGGTGACCGTGAGGGCCAGGGTATAGGTGCCGGGCTCGGCGTAGAGATGGCGGGCCTGGACGCCCTTCGCCGACGAGCCGTCGCCGAAATCCCATTCGTAGCGGGTGATCGCCCCGTCGGGGTCGCTCGAGGCCGACGCATCGACCGGGAGCACGTCGCCCAGGGCGACGACGCGGGCACCACCCGCATCGGCCACCGGCGGCGCGTTGGCCACGACCTTGAGTCGCGTGGCGATGGCCCCGCAATCGCCTTCGCCGCCGCCGAGCCGGGCGGTCAGGGCGATCTCGTAGACGCCGGGCTCGGCGAAGCTGTGCGTGACGCTCGGGCCAATGGCGGCCGGCTCGCCGGCCAGCTGCCACTCGAATTCTGCCTCGCCGGCGCCGGCCACGCTCGACGCAACGGCCCGCCAGGTGACCGGGACGCCGGTGGCAACCCGGGCCGGGCCGTCGATCGAGACGCGTGGCGCCTCGATGACGGTCACCATCGTCTCGTCGGTATCGAGCGGGTTGCAGCTTCCCTGGCTGTCGCCGGTAATGGTCAGGATGACGCGATACTCGCCCGGCCGGTCGTAGAGGTGGGTCGGCTTCTCGCCACCGCCGGTCGACCCGTCGCCGAAGTTCCAGGAGAAGAGGTTGACCGCACCGTCGGCGTCGGTCGAATGCGAGCCGTCGAAGCGGATGGTCTGGTTGGTGCAGGCCCGGATGGGCGGGCCGGCCACCGCGATCGGCGCCTCGCGGATCACGGCGACCACCCGGTCGCTGTGCACGGCGGAGGCGTTGCCGCTCTCGTCCCTGACCGTGAGCGTCACGGGATAGACGCCGGGCAGCTCGTAGGTCTTGGCCGGATTGACGAGGTTCGCCCTGGTCCCGTCGCCGAAGTCCCACTCGTAGCGCAGGAGGCCGCCATCCGGGTCGGCGGAGGCGCTGCCGTCGAAGAGGATGCTCTCGCCGGAGCAGACGTCGTGATTGCCGCCGGCCACCGCGATCGGCCGGCTGTCGATCACGACGCGGGTCGCGTCAACGGCCTGCGCATTGCCGAGGCCGGTGCCGTCGTCGACCGTAAGCGTCACCGGAAAGACGCCGCCGCGCGGATAGGCATGGGTCACTGTCCGCCCGGTCAGCGCCGGCGAGCCGTCGCCGGGATCCCAGGTGAAGACCAGGGTGTCGCCGTCGGCGTCGACCGAGCCGGAGCCGTCGAGCGTGACGATGAACTGGTCGGTGCGGATCTCCGCCCCGGCCTCGGCGACCGGCGCGTGGTTCACGTGGATCAGCATCTCGTCGGAGCTCGAGGCGTTGAGCGTGCCACTGCCGTCGCTCACGGTGAGCTGGGCCGTGTAGATGCCGGGCTCCTCGAAGACGCGCCCTGGCGAGCGCTCGAAGACCGGTGTTTCCAGGTCGTCGAAATCCCAGCGCCAGACCTTGATCGAGCCATCCGGGTCGAACGAGGCGGCACTGCTGAGCCGCAGCTCGGTGCCGGGTGCGATCCGCACGTCCGGCCCGGCATTGGCGACCGGTGCCGCGTTGATCGTCACAAGCGCCTCGTCCACGTCGAAGGCCGCCTCCTGGCCGCTGTCGTCCCGCACCTTCAGCTCGACCCGGTAGTGGCCGGGGGCGGCGAAGGCGTGCCGCATCTGGGCCCCCTTGCCTTCGTTGCCGTCGCCGAAGCGCCAGGCATAGGTGTCGATCACCCCGTCCGGATCGAGCGAGCCCCGGCCGTCGAAGGTGAGATCCTGGCCCGGTGCCGCCACGAGGTCCGGGCCGGCATCGGCGATCGGCGCCTGGTTGACGCGCACCATGGCCGTGTCGCGATGAACGTTGAGCGGGGCGCCGGAGTCGTCGCGCACCGTCAGGGCCACCTCGTAGGCGCCGGGCTCGACATAGGCATGGCGCACGACCCGGCCGGTGCCCGTGGCACCGTCGCCGAAGGTCCACTCATAGCTCGTGATCGTGCCGTCGGCGTCGCTGGAGCCGCCGCCGTCGAAGACCACCTCGCTGGAGGTCACGAGTTGGTCCGGCCCCGCGTCAGCGACCGGCGCTGCACTCACGATCACGCTGAACGCGGTTTCCGCCGTGTCGGACCGCGTTGCCGAGTTGTCGCGCGCGGCCAGCCGCACCTCGTAGATGCCGGGTGCGCCATAGGCGTATTCGACAACCGCTCCCTCGGCGCTGGCGCCGTCACCGAACGCCCATTCGTAGCCCAGGATCTCGCCGTCCGGGTCGGTCGACTGCGTGGCATCGAAACGGGCGATCTCGCCGACCGCGATGGGTCGTGCCGGCTGCGTCGAGACCGGCACCGGCGGGGCGTTGACCGTGATCCGCACCGTGTCGGAGGCGGCGCTGTTGCCGACCCCGGCATCGTCGACGACGGTCAGGCGGACCTCGTAGACGCCCGGCGCCTGGAAGGCGTGCTCGGCGGCTTCGGTGCTGGCATTGCCGCCATCGCCGAAGGCCCAGTGCCACCCGGCGATCTGGCCGTCAACGTCGTAGCTGGCGCTGCCATCGAGCCGGATGACCTCGCCGACCGCGGCGGAGCGCGCCTCGCCGGCTTCGGCCGTGGGTTGGAAATTGATGGTGACGAGCCTTTGGGCGGTGCCGAAATTGCAGGGGTGATTGGCGTCGTCGGCGACCCGGAGCACGCTGCGGTAGAGACCCGGCGTGTCGTAGGTCTTGCGCGCCTCCGCACCGCTCGCCTGGCTGCCATCGCCGAAGCTCCAGAGGAAGCTCGAGATCGGCCGGTCGCTCGGCAGCGAGGCCGAACCGTCGAACAGGATCGCGTCGCCGGGTGCGGCGACGACCGCCTCGCCCGCCACCGCGGTCGGCCGGTCGCGCACATGGACCGGCACGCGGATCGAGCTGCCGGCGCCGACGCCCTCCGCCGATCCCTGCAGGCGCAGCTCGGCCTCGTAGCGACCCGGCGTGCCATAGCGGTGGACCACGACCGACTCGGTCGATTCCTGGCCATCGCCGAACAGCCATCGCGTGTGCAGCGGGCGGTCGCCGCTCGAGCCGCTGGCGTCGAAGGCGACGGCACGGCAGTCGGCAAGCGGCGTCGCCACCCCGACCGCGTCCGGTCGCTGCACCGGCTGGCGGAGCTGCGGCTGCAGCTCGAAGGGCAGGGGCTCGCCGGCGGCGTCGAAGAGCGCGAAGGTGACGTCGTTGGGTGTCTCGGTACCACCCTTGAGCTCGATCGCGGTGTCGCCTTCGGGCACGATGAAGTCGCCCGACGCCCAGGCGTCCTGGCCGGATGCCGGCAAAGGCAGGGTGGCGAAGGTCGAGACCAGCTCGACCGAGGCCGCCGCCCCGTCGAAGTTCTGCAGGGTGGCCGGCTCGCCGGCCGGGGCCGAGAAGCGCAGCTCCACGACCTCGCGCGTCCCGGGCCAGCGCAGGGTCGGGCGGAAGGCGAAGAGCCTGACGTCGTCCGGCGGCTCGCTCGCATCCGGTGCGAGGCTGACCTCGAAGGTGAAGACATTGCCGTCGTCGCCGGTCTCGCCGATGACATCGAGGCGGAAATAGGCGCGGCCGTCCTGGATCTCGCCCTGGCTCGCCTGGAAGGGGGTCAGCGTCACCCAGCGGTCGTCGGTCGCCGCCTCGGCGCCGAAGCGCTGCTCGGCGATCACCACGCCGGCTTCCTCCGGCAGCGGCAGCCCGGCCTCCGGGTCGGCCGAAGCACCATCGGCCACGGGTGCGGGAAACGCGACGCCGGTATAGGCGCCCTCGCCGCCGAGGAGGCGGAACAGCACGGTGCTGTTGCCGAAGCTGCCATAGGCCGTGTCGTGCAGGCCGTTGGCCTCTGGGTCGAAGAGGCGGAGGAAGAGATGGCCCTCGAGGTCGGCCGGCACGCTGATGAAGAGGTTCTCTTGGTGATCGAGATCGCCTTCGCGCGTGTGCGCCACCGGGCCGTAGACGACGTTCAGCGGCACGGTCTGTGCCGCCGCACGGCTGTCAGGCAGGCCACTGGCGAGTGCCATGCCCAAAGCCGCTATGGCGAGGCCGTTCCGCTGCCACCTGGTCATCATCCGCCCCCTTCGTCCTGGCCCGATTGCCGCTATCGCTGCGGCTTGTCGGGCGCTTGCCGTCAATCGAACCGCCGCACGGTGGCATTGCCCGCATAGTCCTCGACCGTGACCTCGATGAGCTTGAGTCGGCCCCCGGCGGGCGGCAAGGTCTCGCGATAGAGACCCGACGCCGGGTCGTACCTCAGGTACCCGCTGCGCTCCTGGCCATCGACCGAGAGGGTGTAGGGTGCCGCCTGCTTGAGGTCGGTGGCGTCGGTGGCGGCGACCACGATCTCGATCGGGTCGGCGCTGCCACCGGTGCGGCGCACTTCGGCGGCCCCCACCTCGGGCGGATCGAGATCGAGCACCACCGCCAGCTCCTGCACGGCGACGTTGCCGACCCGATCGGTGGCGACGAGCTCGATCGGGTTGGTGCCGGGCACGAGCGAGAGGAGGGTCTCGAAGCTGCCGTCCGTGATGGCGAGATCGGTGCCGTTGACGGCAAGCGCGACGGCGTCCCCGGCACTCCCCCAGAGCTGCAGCCAGCGCACGGCCGTCGCCCGCGGCGGTGGCTCGCCGAAGCTGAGCTCCGGCGGCTGCGCGTCCCGCCTCGCGACGAAGCCGGATTCGCCCTCGGCGGCCCCGCTGACGGCGACAACCTCGACGGTGTAGGCGGTGCCGGCCGCGTCGGCCTCGACGGTAAACGCAAAGCGACCGCCATCGGCCACCAGCGTGTCGGCGGCGACCTCGCCCTCTGCGTTGCGAACGATCAGCCGCGAGCCGGACTCCGCGGTCGAGCTGCCGCTGACGCCGAGCTCGGGCCCGCGCGTCAGGAGGTGCCCGGCAGCGTCGGTCGGGATCGCCGGATCGAAGGCGAGCGCCGCCTCTCGATCCGGCCGGTAGGTGAACCGGCGCGTCTTCTTCGTCCGGTTGCCCGCGCGGTCGACCGCCTCGAGCACCACTTCGTTGACCCCCGGCACGGCCTCGACCTGCGCCTCGAACCGCCCGGTCTCGTCCAGCGGCACCGGCCTGCCCTCGACCGTCAGGGTGGCCCGGGGCTCGCTCTCGCCCGAAACCCGGACCGCTGCGTCGCGCAGGATGGCGTCCTCGCCGGGGGCCAGCACGGTGAGGAAGGGCGGCGTCGCGTCGAGCACGGCCGAGAAGGTGCGCACCAGGCTGCGCTCGCCCGGCAGGCCGTACGCGTCGAGCGCCGAGATGCGCCAAAAATAGTCGCCGGGGTCGAGCCGCTCGACCGTCGTCGTGGTATCGGTAAGGCCCCATTCGGAGACCTTCATGGCGTTGAAGTCGACGTCGCCCGCGACCTCGAGCCAGTAGCCGGCGGCCTCGGCCGTGCCCTGCCATTCCAGGGTCACGGCACCGTTGAAGACCTGCTCGCGGTCCGAGGGCGCGAAGAGGCGCGGGCGGTCGAGCACCGTCACCTCGACCAGGTCGCCCTCGTTCGCCGGCACCAAGGCACCCTCGTTCCGGCCGAGGCCGATGGTCTGGCCGCGCGCCCGGATGCGCATCTCCGCGTCGTCGTAATTGGCGAAGCGCGAGGCCTCGCTGTCGTGGCTGACCCAGAAATCGGCCGAGGTCGCCTCGGTCTCGACGCCCGGCACCTCCACCTCGAAGTCGGCCCGGTTGTGCAACTGGTTGAGCAGCGCATAGAAATCGCCCTCGACCAGGCTGACCTTGGTCGTCTCGGCACCGGTCAGCGGGTCGCTGCGCATGCGCTGGATGACGGCGTTGGAGTTCGGGTTGAGGCGCAGCCGGCTGAGGTCGCGGAAGGTCACCTGGGCGGTCGAGGCGGAGAGCGTGCGCAGCCGCTCGAACTCGATCAGGAAGTCGTTCAGCCGGCGATCCGACCAGCCGGTCTCGACCGGCTTGCTGCCCTCGACATTGCCATGGATGTCGCTGAGCACGGCCTCGGCTGCCCGGTCGCGCTGCTGGAGCGAGATGTCGAGCGCCTGGTCGGCATGGGTCGTGGCCGCATTGGCGTGGACCACGACCTCGCGCCATTCGCCCTCGGTGCGAAACTCCACCGCCGCGTCGCGCTTCTCGATCGCCGTGCCGATCTCGACCGGCGCGAAGATCCGGGCCCCCTCCGCGGTCGCCCGCTGGATGGACACAAGCGAGACGGCGAGGGCGTCATCGGCGGCGGCGACCTGGACGACCGGGACCTTGAGCTCGATGCCGGGGCGGACGTCGACCACCGAGCCGAGGCCGCTGAGCTCGATGATCTGCGGCCAGAGATCGGGGTCCTTGAGGTAGAGGGCGGCGAGGTCGCGGATGCTCTGGCCGGGCTCGACCGTGACCGTGGTCAGGGGGCCGTCGATCTCGACGACGGCGAGCGCTGCCGGCGCGCCGAGGAGCAGGGCCGCGCCGATCCAGCGCGCACCCCAGCCGGCCAACCACGATCGACCGTTTCCCCCACCGACAGTCATGCGATCTGTCATTTCTTGTGATGACATCGCAGGATACCCGAATTGCCGGGCGCAGCAAGGCTGGACGAGCGGGCGATCGCTTGATGCAGCACCCCGCATATCGATCTACGCTCAAATCGCGGGCATTCGCTTTTCTTGCGGGGATGAAGAGGTGAGGGGCGGGGTGCCAGGAAGCGGGGTCGACCCGGCCGTGCTCAGACGGGGTTCTGCGCACCGACATAGTAGAGCAGCCGGCCGCGGTCATCGAAGAGCGGCCGGATGCGCAGTCGGTTCATGAAGGGCGTGCCGTCCTTGCGGTAGTTCAGCAGATCGACGGTGAAGGTCGTCTGCGCCTGCAGTGCTTCACGGATGGCGACGACGGCATGCGGGTTCGTGTCCGGGCCCTGCAGGAACCGGCAGTTGCGCCCGATTACCTCCTCTTCCGCATAACCGGTCTGCAGCACGAACTCCTCGCTGACATGGATCAGGGGATTGTCCGGCAGGTGCGGGTTCGAGATGACGACGCTCATGCCGAGCTCGTCGCCCTCCAGCCGCTCGAGCAGCTCCGCCGTTGCGGTTTTCTGATGCGGCATTCCCCTTGCTCCCCTATCGCTGGTTCACGTCACGCGCCGGTCTCGGCGGGCACCGTACCGCCGGTCTGGTTCCGACGCCGATACCGATACCGCATCGGGTCGCGCCCGTCTCGCCGGGAGCCGAGGAGGAAAATAGCGAAGGCGTCGGAACCGGCGCCCGACAGGACCCGTTCCCGAGCGGTGGCGGGCGCCGTTGGGCCGGGGCGCCGCCATTCATATGTGCCGCGCCCAACTCTCCATGAGCGACCGGGAGCGCCTCTTGCCAGTTGCCCCACCGACAGCCCGACAGCATGCCGGCGATACCAGTTCTCCGAAGCCGCTGGTGCTCATCACCGGTGCTGCCGGCGGCATCGGCATGGCGCTCGTGCGGGCGCTCGAAGATGAGCATCGCGTGGTCGGGCTCGACCTCGCGGGCAAGGAGGCCGCCTGCGAACTCATTCCGGTCGACCTGACCAGCGGCGATTCGGTCGAGCTGGCCCTGCGGAAGCTCGCCGACCGCCACGGCCGGCAGATCGCCTCGGTCATTCATCTGGCGGCCTATTTCGATTTCACGGGCGAGGAGCATCCGGCCTACGAGGCCGTGAATGTCGACGGGACGCGCCACCTCCTGGAGGCGCTCCAGCGCTTCGAGGTCGAGCAGTTCGTCTATGCCGGCACCATGCTCGTGCATCGCCCGGGAGCACCCGGCGTGCCGATCAGCGAAGCGACGGCCATCGAGCCGCGCTGGGCCTATCCGCGCTCGAAGGCCCGGGCGGAGGAGGTGATCCACGAAGCGCATGGCGCCATTCCGTACCTCATCCTGCGTCTGGCCGGCCTCTACGACGACCGCACGGCCGTGCCGACCCTCGCCGAGCAGATCCGCCGCATCTACGAGCGCGACCCCAAGGCGCATGCCTATGCCGGCTCGCTCGAGACCGGCCAGGCCTTCCTGCACCAGGATGACATGGTCGAGGCGTTCGTGCGCGCGGTGGAGCGTCGGCGGGACCTGCCGGCGGACACGGCCATCCTCATCGGCGAGGCGGAAGCCGCCGGCTATGGCGAGCTGCAGGAGCGGCTCGCGATGCTCATCCATGGCGAGGAGGACTGGGCGACGCTTTCGATCCCCAAGCCTTTGGCCGCCGCCGGGGCCTGGGTCGAGGAGAAGAGCGAGCCGCTGGTGCCCGACGACCTCGACCAGGGCGAGAAGCCCTTCATCCGCCCGTTCATGGTCGAGATGGCCGACGACCACTACGAGCTCGACATCTCCCGCGCCCGGGAACTGCTCGGCTGGCAGCCGCGGCACCGCCTGCTCGATGTCCTGCCGCGCATGGTCGAAAATCTCCAGGCCGACCCGGCCGGCTGGTACGCGGCGAACGGCCTGACGCTGCCGCACTGGCTGGCAGCCGCCCGCGAGCGCACGGACGATCCGGATGCGCTGCGCCAGCGGGCGGAGGAGCGCCGGCGCGACGCCCATGAGCGCTTTCGCTGGGCGCATTTCCTGACGATCGGCCTCGGCACCTGGCTGGTCACCAGCCCGCCGATGCTCGGCTACCAGTCCCTTTGGATGACGTGGAGCGACGTCGCCAGCGGGCTCCTCATCATGGTGCTGGGCTTCCTCGCCCTCTCCTGGCGCCTGGCACTGGTTCGCTGGGTGACGGCGGCGGTCGGGCTCTGGGTCATGCTGGCCCCGCTCGTCTTCTGGGCGCCGACGGCCGCCGCCTACCTGAACGGGACGCTGGTGGGAGCCCTCGTCTTCGCCTGCGCCGCCTGCGCGCATCCGGTGCCGGGCATCGGCCGGGTCGCCGCGACCACCGGCCCGACCATTCCGCCCGGCTGGGATTACTCGCCCTCCGACTGGTTCCAGCGCCTGCCGATCATCATCCTGGCGCTGCTCGGCCTCTACGTGTCGCGCTACCTGACCGCCTACCAGCTCGGCCACATCGATGGCGTCTGGGAGCCCTTCTTCGCAGGTGCTGCCGACGACCCGAAGAACGGCACCGAGGAGATCATCACGTCCTCGGTCTCGCGTGCCTGGCCGGTGCCGGATGCCGGGCTCGGCGCGCTCACCTACCTCCTGGAGATCCTGATCGGCGTCATCGGCTCGGCGCGGCGCTGGCGCACCATGCCGTGGCTGGTGCTGCTCTTCGGCATCATGATCGTGCCGCTGGGTGCTGTCTCCATCACCTTCATCATCATCCAGCCGATCGTGCTCGGCACGTGGTGCACGCTCTGCCTGATCACCGCGGCGGCCATGCTCGTCCAGATCCCCTATTCGATCGACGAGCTGGTCGCCACCTGCCAGTTCCTGCTCCGCCGCAAGCGCGCCGGGCGGCCGCTCTTGCGCGTCTTTCTCGCCGGCGACACCGACGATGGCCCGGACGAGTCGGCGAAAGCCGATTTCGAGCGCACGCCCCGCGCCATTGTCGGCGAAATGCTCTGCGGCGGCATCACCCTGCCCTGGACGCTGGTCGCCTCCATGGGCGTTGCGGTCTGGCTGATGTTCACGAGGCTCACCCTTGGCACGGAGGGCGCTCTCGCCGATGCGGACCATCTGATCGGTGCTTTGGCACTCACGGTCGCCGTGACCGCGACCGCCGAGGTCGCCCGGGCGGCGCGCTTTTTGAACATCCTCCTGGGCATGGCGCTCGCCATCACGGTGCTGGTCGTCGACGCCACCTGGTACCAGCTCGCGGCCGACCTTGCCTGCGCCCTGGCCCTGATCGCGCTCAGCGTACCGCGCGGCACGGTGCGGCACCGCTACGGCAGCTGGTCGCGCTTCGTGGCCTGATGTTGCGTGCCGGCGCGCCGGTCTCCGGTTTCAAGCGATGGCGGGCGATAGATCGAGACACAAACTTGCGGATCCCTTCGCGCGGCGGCGCGAGCCAACGGCGGCACTGGCTGTCGCGAATACCCCCTCCTCGACCTTGCGAACGAGAAAGCGATGATGGCGATCGGTGAAGCTGAGCGTGGTCTTGACGGTCACTGAACCTCCGCGAGGTATGACTCTATCATGCCGCGCCCGAGGTTCGTCCGTCCATTCTGTTCGACCGCAGCTCGATCAGCCGTCCGCCGAATGCCTCCGCGCCGAGGCGACGAACGCATCGACCTGCTCGGGGCGCGTGTCGAAGGCCGTGACAAGGCGGACCGTGCCGGCGCCGCGGTCGTAGAAGCCGAAGCCGTCCGCCTTCAGACCCTCCCGGGCAGCATCGGGCAGCGCCATGAAGACCTCGTTGATGTCGACCGGATGGAGCAGTCTCGCCCCCTCGATCTCCTCGAGGCCGCTGGCCACCCTGGCGGCCATGGCGTTGGCGTGGGCGGCGAGGCGGAGCCAGAGGCCGTCTTCGACATAGGCTTCGAGCTGGGCCGAGACGAAGCGCATCTTGGAGAAGATGTGGCCGGCCTTGCGGGCGCGAAAGCGGAGCGGCTCGGCCAGGCTCTCGTCGAACATGACGATCGCCTCGGCGGCGAGGCAGCCGTTCTTGGTGCCGCCGAAGGAGAGCACGTCGACCCCGGCCTTCCAGGTCACGTCGGCGGGCGAGCAGCCGAGGGCGGCCAGCGCATTGGCGAAGCGGGCGCCGTCCAGATGCACCTTGAGGCCCTGGCGGCGGGCGATCGCCGCCAGGGCCGCTATCTCGCCCGGCTGGTAGACGGTGCCGCGCTCGGTCGCCTGGGCGAGGCTGAGCACGGCCGGCTGGACCTCGCTGGTCCGGCCCCAGCCGGCCCTCGCCAGATGCTGCTCGAGCGTCTCGGGTGCGAGCTTGCCGTCGGTCTCGGGCAGGGGCGTCACCTTGGCCCCGCCCGTGAAGAGCTCGGCCGCACCGCATTCGCTGTCGTGGACGTGGCTGACGGCGCTGCAGACGATGGCCCCCCAGGGCGGGGTCAGGAGCGACATGGCCAGCGCGTTGGTCGCGGTGCCGGTGCCGAGCGGCTGCACGGCGCAGCTCTTGCCGAAGAGCTCGGAGAAGCGCTCGCCGAGGCCCTGGGTGCGCTCGTCCGCCCCGTAGGACGCCATGCTGCCCCGGTTGGCGCGGAGAATGGCATCGAGGATGGGCTCGGCGATGCCCGTGACGTTGTCGCTGCGCAGGTTGAGGGGCAGCTCCTTGGTCTCGCCGTCCTTGCTGTCGAGGTCGCGCATGGTCGTCATGGGTTCCACCTGTAGCGGTCGATCGTGTCTTCGTTGAGCTCGATGCCGAGGCCCGGCTTCTCCGGCACGGCGACGATGCCGTCCACCGGCCGGATCGGGTCGACGAGGAGGTCGGTGCGCAGCGGGTTGTCGGTGGCGTTGTATTCCAGATAGGGGCAGTCGCGCAGCGTCGAGATGACGTGCAGCGTGGCGGCGACGAGGATGTCGGTCGACCAGCAATGCGGGATCATCCGCACGCCGCGCGATTCGGCGAGCGCGGCGATGCGCAGGCTTTCGGAGATGCCGCCGACCCGGGCGATGTCGGGCTGGATGATGCGCAGGCCGCCATGCTCCATGAGCATCCGGTAGGCATGCACGCCGGCCTCCTTCTCGCCCGTGGCGATCGGCGTTGGCGAGACCGCGGTGAGTCGGGCGAAACCGTCGAGGTCGTCGGGGGCGAGCGGCTCCTCGAGGAAATAGACGCCGTGCTCGGCGAAGGCTCGACCCAGATAGAGCGCATCGTCGAGCGGCACCGCGAAGCCCATGTCGATCATGATGTCGACCTCGTCGCCGACGGCGGCACGAATGGCCGCCGTGCGCCGGACGTCCTTCCTGGGATCGCCGCCGAGATCGCCCCAGCCGAACTTCATGGCCTTGTAGCCGGCCGCCTTGTGGCGCTTTGCCAGCTCGACCGTGGCCTCGAGCGAGGGCTGCGAGAGGTCGCTGGCATAGGCCCGGTGATGCGTCTTCCGGGCGCCGCCGAGCAGGCGGTGGACCGGCTGGCCGGTGGCCTTGCCGAGGATGTCCCAGAGTGCCAGGTCGATGCCGCTGATGACGTGCATGGCCACGCCGCGCCGACCATAGGTCTGGGTGTGGCGGTCCATCTTGTCCCAGAGCCGGCCGATGTCGCGCGGGTCCTCGCCGAGCAGCAGGCCGCGCAACCCCTGGGCGGAGATGGAGCAGATGGGCGAGTCGAGGACCGCCTTGTTGACCAGCGGGTTGGTGTGCGCCTCGCCGATGCCGGTGATGCCCTCGTCGGTATGGACCTTGATGATCATCACCGACTGGCAGCCGTCGCCGATCTCCCGGACCTCCGGCAGCCGCAGCATGATTCCTTCGACATCGGTGATGCGCATGCGGTCGTTTTCCCTTTTCCGACTTATCCTGACATGTCAGGAAGGTTGGCAATGCAATGTCTCGATGACAAGGACAGTTTTCCGGGAAAGGCCCTCTCATGCCCCGTTTGACGATCGAAGGCGCCACC
Organism: Alphaproteobacteria bacterium; assembly: GCA_030431615.1. GTDB lineage: Bacteria > Pseudomonadota > Alphaproteobacteria > Geminicoccales > Geminicoccaceae > SLRI01. Next base: position 39,854 of record JAUIID010000005.1, on the reverse strand, counting down.
GTCACGCGGCTGCGGGTTCCCCTGATCAAGCCCTACATCTCGTCCCAGGTGCGCAGCGGGCGTGATGCGATCGAGCGGACGATCATCGAGCTTCAGGGCAGCGACGGCACGGTCGGCTACGGCGAAACCGTGGGCACGGAACCGGTATTCGCCATCGTCCGGGATCTCTGCAACCGGCTGCGCGGCCGCGACCCGTTTGCCATGGGCGCCTTCCGCAGCGAGTGGGCGCCACTCACCTTCTCGAACATGAACGGACGCAACGGCTTCATCGCGTTTGGCGGGGTCGAGGCGGCCTGCCACGACCTCCTGGCCCGGCATCTGGGCGTGCCGCTCGTCGACCTGCTGGGCGGTGCCCAGCGCACTGCCATTCCCTGCGCCGGGCTCATGGGGGCACTGCCCGTCGACCGGCCGATCGACCAGGCGGAGATGGAGGCCTTCATCACCGACCGCGGCAACGTCGCTTCCGTGGTCGAGGAGGCGGCCCGGCTCGTGGCCGAAAGCGGCTATCCGAGCCTGAAGATCAAGAGCGTCGGCCGCGACCAGGGCTGGGACCTGGCGGTGATGCAGGCCCTGCGCGAGGCGTTCGGACCGGCCATGGGGCTCAGGCTCGACGTCAACGGGGCGTTCACCGTGGTCGAGGCACAGCGCCTCGGGCGCGCGCTCGAGCCGCTGGACCTCGAGTATTTCGAGGATCCGGTGAGTGGCATCGAGGGCCTCGCCCGACTGCGGCGCGACCTGCGTACGCCGATCGCCACCAACATGGCGATCATCAACATGGACCAGCTGCCGGTCGGCATCCGTATGGGTGCCGCCGACGTGATCCTCGGCGACATCTTCCACTGGGGCGGCATCCGCAACCTGTGCGACCTGGCCGCGGTCGCCCGCGCGTTCGAGCTGACGCTCGGCCTGCATTCCTTCTGGGAGATGGGCATCGCCACGGCCTTCAACCTGCATCTCGCCGCCGCCCTGCCGATCATCGCCCATCCCATCGACGGCATCCTCTGGCTCTATCCCGACGACATCACCAGGGGCGACAGAATGAAGGTCAGGGACGGCGTGCTGCCGCTGCCGCAGGGTCCGGGCATCGGTGTCGAGCCCGATCCTGCAAAACTGGCGCAATGGTCAGTCGGTCAGACAAAAGTGGGGTGACACGGAACGACACGCCATGCAGGATGCGGGCGACCTCATGGAACAAGCCCGACCAGCCGACCATGAAAGAGGAGGGAACGAATGACGATCTTGAAGCATTCGCGGCGCATGCTGTGCGGCGCGGGGGTGATGGCGATCGGCACTTTCGCGGCGTTGCCGGCCTCGGCGGAAACCTTCACCTGCCCGACCGAGGGCGGCGACATGGTGTTCGGCCAGGAGGCGCAGGTCGCCGGCCTCGACATGCATTTCAGCTCGGCGATCTCGGCCCGCAACGTCGCCATGCACATCTACGAGACGCTGATGACGCGCGGCGAGGACAACGCGCCGATCCACGAGCTGGCGGCGAGCCACGAGGTCAGCGATGACGGCCTGACCTACACCTTCAAGCTGCGCGACGGCATCACCTTCCACAACGGCAAGCCGATGACCTCGGCCGACGTGCTGGCCTCCTTCGAGCGCTACCAGAAGATCGGCGTCGACCGCGCGACGCTCGAGCCGGTGGCGAGCATGGCGGCTCCCGACCCGTCGACCTTCGTCATCACGCTGAACAACAAGGTGCCGGTCTTCATCGAGCAGTTGAGCTCGTTCCGCGTGCCGATCGTCATCATCCCGGCGGAGGAGGCGGGCAAGGAGCCCAACCAGATCGAGTATATCGGCACCGGCCCCTTCAAGTTCGCCGAGTGGGTGCCGGATGGCTTCGTCAAGCTCGAGCGGTTCGACGACTACGTGCCCAACACGGCCTTCGAGGGAAAGACCGGCTTCGGCGGCTACAAGGTCGCCTGCTTCGACACCGTGACCTTCCGCATCGTCAAGGAGCCGGGGGCGCGTGTCGCCGGCCTCGAGACGGGCGAGCTGCAGGGCGTCGAGGACGTGCCGACCAAGGCGGCCGAGCGCCTCGTCGACAACGAGGACATCAAGCTGATCCCGGTCGACAACTGGTGGATCCACATCGCCATCGTCAACCAGTCGAGCCCGCCCACCGACAAGCTCGGCGTGCGCAAGGCGATCCAGGTCGGTCTCGACATGGAAGAGATCATGGAGATCGCCACCGACGGGGCCTACACACTCAACCACGGCTTCCAGTATCCGGGCAATCCCTACTTCGTCGAGGGTGGCCAGGAGTGGTACAACGTCAGCGACAAGGAGCGGGCGAAGCAGTATCTCGAGGAAGCGGACTACAACGGCGAGCCGGTGGTCCTTCTGACCAACTCCGACTACACCAACATGTACAACGCCTCCCTGGTGATGTCCGAGCAGCTCAAGGACATCGGCATCAACGCCGAGCTCAAGGTGGTCGACTGGCCGACCTCGCGGCAGGAGCGCGACAACACCAACGCCTGGAACCTGTTCTTCACCGGCTTCGGCACCGGCCCGTCGATCGGCCCGCAGGGGGCGGTCGTCGATCTCGTGCAGCCGGCCAACCTGTCGCGGGCGCCCGAGGATCCCGAGCTGGACGATGCGTGGTCGCGCATGCAGCTCGAGGAGACCGAGGAAGGCCGCAAGGCCGCCTTCAACGATGTCCAGACCATCTTCTACGACGACGTCTATGCGATCGTGATGGGCGATATCCAGAAGGTCCAGGGCGTGCGCAGCAATGTCGACGGCTTCGTGCCGTTCCGCATTCCGCGGTTGTGGAACGTCTGGTTCGAAGGCTGAGGTTAGGGGGGCGGGCGGCATGATCCGTTTCATCGCCGGTCGCCTCGTCAGCGCCATCCCGGTCATGCTGCTGGTGACGCTGATCTCGTTCCTGTTGATGAAGCTGGTCCCGGGGGACCCGGCGATGATCATCGCCGGGCTCTCGGCCACGCCTGCCGAGGTCGAGCACATCCGCCAGCAGCTCGGCCTCGACAAGCCGTTCCTGACGCAGCTTTTGACCTGGTACGGCAATCTCCTGCAGGGCGATCTGGGGCAGAGCTTGCTGCTCGGCAGAGGGGTCACGACCTCGATCCTCGAGCGCCTGCCGGTGACCCTCTCGATCTCCTTCTACGCCCTCTTCCTGACGCTGCTCGCCGCCCTCACCAGCGGCACGCTGGCCGCCCTCCGCCAGAACACCTGGATCGACCAGATCCTGATGAGCGTTGCCCTGATCGGCGTGTCGCTGCCGAACTTCTGGCTCGGGCTGATGCTCATCATCCTCTTCGCCGTCTGGCTCGGCTGGCTGCCGTCCGGCGGCTACGTGCCCTTCCTCGAGGACCCCTGGGGCTGGCTCGCCGCCGCCACGTTGCCCGCCGTCTCGCTCGCCATGCTGCAGATGGGGCTGCTCGCCCGCATCACCCGGGCGACCATGCTCGAGGTGCTGCGGCAGGACTATATCCGCACGGCCAAGGCGAAGGGCATGCCGCCCTGGATCGTGGTCGGCAAGCATGCCTTCAAGAACGTGATGATCCCGGTCGTCACCGTCACCGGCATCATCTTCAGCCTGCTCATGGGCGGCTCCGTCGTCATCGAGACGGTCTACTCCATCCCGGGCGTCGGCCGGCTGATGGCCTCGGCCATCCTCAGGCGCGACTACCCCGTGATCCAGGGAGGAATGTTGTTCGTCGCCGCCATGCTGCTCATCGTCAATCTCGTGGTCGACGTGCTCTATGCCTGGTTCGACCCGCGTGTCCGGTATGGCCGCGATGGCGACTGAGGCCGCAGTCCTGGCCCGGGACGAGGGCTGGCTCGCCCGGCTGCGGCGCAACCGCGTGCTGCGCCGGCTGCGCCAGCATAAGCTCTTCCTCACCGGCACCGCGCTTTTCGCCATCGTCCTCGCGATGGCGGTCTTCGCACCCCTGATCGCGCCCCTGCCGCCCGACGAGATCCAGTTCCGCCACCGCTTCGAGCCGCCTTCGCTGGCGTTTCCCATGGGCACCGACAATTTCGGCCGCGACCTGCTCTCCAGGGTCGTCTACGGCGCCCGCCTGTCGCTGGAGATCGGCTTCACCGTGGTCTTGCTGACCGGCATTTTCGGCACCGCCATCGGCGCTGCCGCCGGCTATTTCCGCAAGCTCGACAACCCGCTGATGCGCGTGATGGACGCGCTCATGGCGTTCCCCGCCATCCTGCTCGCGGTCGCCATCGCCGCGGCCCTCGGCGCCTCCGCGGTCAATGCGGTGATCGCCCTAGCCGCCGTCTACACGCCGCGCACCGCGCGCATCGTCCGCGCTTCCGTGCTGGTCGTGCGCGAGATGGAATACGTCCAGGCGGCGCGGGCCTGCGGGGCCACCAACTGGCGGATCATGCGGCGGCACATCCTGCCCAACTCGCTGGCCCCGCTGATCGTCCAGCTGACCTTCATCTTCGCCTATGCGGTGCTCGCCGAGGCGATCCTCTCCTTCCTCGGCGTCGGGCCGGAGCCACCGACCCCGACCTGGGGCAACATCGTGGCCGAGGGCCGGCAGTACATCCGCGAGGCACCCTGGATCACGCTCTTCCCGGGTCTCGCCATCGCCATGACGGTGCTCGGGCTCAACCTGCTCGGCGACGGGCTGCGCGACGCGCTCGACCCCCGCATGCGCGTGCAGCAGGGCTGAATCGTTGGCGCTTCTATCAGTACGGAATCTGCGCACGGAGTTCTCCGGCGACGACGGTACGTTTGCCGCGGTGGAGGACGTGAGCTTCGACCTCGAGGCCGGCGAGGTGATCGGCATCGTCGGTGAATCCGGCAGCGGCAAGAGCGTCACCGCCCTCTCGATCCTGGGCCTCATCCCCGACCCGCCAGGGCGGATCACGGCGGGCTCCATCCGCTTCGACGGCCAGGAGCTTCTGGGTCTCTCCGAACGGCGCATGCGGCGGATCCGGGGTGCCGACATCGCGATGATCTTCCAGGAGCCGATGACCTCGCTCAACCCGGTCTTCACCATCGGCGACCAGATCGTCGAGACCATCCGCTTCCATGAGGGTATCGGCCGCAAGGCGGCGCGCGACCGGGCGGTCGAGATGCTGGACCGCGTCGGCATCGCCCTGCCGGCGCAGCGCCTCGACGAGTACCCGCACCAGCTCTCGGGCGGCATGCGCCAGCGGGCGATGATCGCCATCGCCCTCTCGTGCAACCCGCGGCTCCTGCTCGCCGACGAGCCGACGACCGCCCTCGACGTCACCATCCAGGCGCAGATCCTCGACCTCTTGCGCGAGCTGCAGGAGGAGTTCCACATGGCCGTCGTGCTGATCACCCACGATCTCGGCGTCGTGGCGCAGCATGTCGATCGGGTCATGGTGATGTATGCGGGCCGGGTGGTCGAGGAGGCGTCGGTCATGGATGCCTTCGCCCGGCCGACCCATCCCTACACGCAGGGACTGCTCCGCAGCATTCCCTCGCTCGACGAGGAGCGCGAGCGGCTCGATGCCATTCCGGGCATGGTGCCGAGCCCCTTCGCCCTGCCGCCGGGCTGTCGCTTCGCGCCACGCTGCGCCCATGCGCAGGACGCCTGCACGTCCGTTCACCCGCCGCTCATCGATGCCGGCGAGGCGCATCGGGCCGCCTGCATCAGGCTGGTCGACTACGATCTCGACCGTCTGGCGGTCACCACATGACGGCGCTCGTCGAGGCGAAGGGCCTCACCAAGCACTTCCCGATCCGCGGCCGCGGCCTCTTCGCCAAGCAGACGGGGGTCGTCCGCGCGGTGGACGGAGTCGATTTCGCCGTGGGCAGGGGTGAGACGCTAGGGCTCGTCGGCGAATCGGGCTGCGGCAAGACCACGACGGGGCGGATGCTGGTGCGGCTGATCGAGCCCACCGCCGGCAGCGTGCTCTTCGAGGGGGCGCCGATCGAGGGGCTGGAGCCGGAGGCGATGAAGCCGATCCGGCGCGAGATGCAGATCATCTTCCAGGATCCTTATGGCTCCTTGAACCCGCGCATGAAGGTCGAGGAGATCGTCGCGGAGCCTCTGGAGATCCACGCCGTCGGCACGGCGGCGGAGCGCCGGGCCCGGGTCGCCGAGCTGCTGCGGACGGTCGGCCTCGCCGCCTACCAGGCGGAGCGCTTCCCGCACGAGTTCTCGGGCGGTCAGCGGCAGCGCATCGGCATCGCTAGGGCCCTGGCGCTGCAGCCCAAGCTCATGGTCTGCGACGAGCCGGTCTCGGCGCTCGACGTCTCGATCCAGGCGCAGGTCGTCAACCTCCTGCAGGACCTGCAGCAGCAGTTCGGCCTCACCTATCTCTTCATCAGCCACGATCTGGGCGTGGTGCGCCACATCGCCGACCGGGTGGCGGTGATGTATCTGGGCCAGATCGTCGAGATCGCCCCCAAGCGCGACCTCTACCGCCGGCCGCAGCATCCCTACACCCAGGCCCTGCTCCAGGCGATCCCGGTGGCCGACCCGGCGCGGCGCCGGCGGTCGCAGGCCATCCGCGGCGACGTGCCGAGCCCGGCCAACCCGCCCGCCGGCTGCCGCTTCCACACGCGCTGCCCGCATGTCATGGACGTCTGCCGCCGGGTCGAGCCGAAGCTGCTGGAAACCGCAGCCGGGCACCGGGCCGCCTGCCATCTGCTGCACGAACCGACCACTTGAGGAGAAGAACGTCGTGACCGCGCAAACCCGCATCGCCTGCCCGCTCGATTTCGACAAGGCCGGCCGGCAGGTGGGGCATCTCCGGCTGCCGCATTCCAGCAACATCTCCGCCTATGGCTGGATCGGCATCCCCATCGCCGTGATCAGGAACGGCAGCGGTCCGACGGTCTATCTCGGCGGCGGCAATCACGGCGACGAGTACGAGGGCCAGATCTCGCTCGTCCGGCTGATCCAGGAGCTCGACCCGGCGCGCATCCAGGGCCGGCTGATCATCCTGCCGGCCACCAACCTGCCGGCGGCGATGAATCACAGCCGCTGCTCGCCGATCGATGGCGGCAACCTCAACCGGAGCTTCCCGGGCGAGGCCAATGCCCCGGACAACCGCCCGACTGCCGCCATCGCGCATTATGTCGAGGAGGTGCTGCTGCCGATGTGCGACGCCATGCTCGACATGCATTCGGGCGGCAAGACGCTGGACTACGTGCCGAGCGGCCTCGTCCGTCGCGACGGGCCGGATGATCCGCTCTTCGCCAGGAAACTCGAGGCCCTGAAGGCCTATGGCGCCCCGATCGGCTACGTCGTCGAGGGCGGCGGAATGCCGGCCGCCGGCGGCGGCATCGCGGCCGCCACCATCACCTGCGCCGCCGACCGCAAGGGTGTGCTCGGCATGGGCACGGAACTCGGCGGGGCCGGCACGGTGACGCTCGACACGCTCGGCGTGGCGCGCCGCGGCATCGAGAATTTCCTGGCCTTCCTCGGCGTCATGGAGAAACCCGCCACGGAGGCCACCCCGCCCTCCAGGCTCCTCAAGGTTGCCGGGCCAGACTACTACGTCCATGCGCCCTGCCGCGGCGCCTTCGAGCCGGCCTTCCGCCTTGGCGACGAGGTCGAGGCCGGTCAGGTCTGCGGCTGGATCCATCAGATCGACGAGCCGGACCAGCCCTCCCGCGAGATCCGCTTCGCGCGGGCCGGCGTCGCCTTCTGCAAGCGGCCCATCACCGCCGTCGAGCGCGGCGACTGTCTCGCCCATCTCGGCACGGACTGGCAGGAGTAGGGGGGGTGGCAAAGGCCAGGTCACCGCTCTGGACGGACGTCGACTACGAGGCGCCAGGCAAGCAGGTAGGCTTCCTGCACATGCCGCATTCGGTCACCCGCTCGGCCTACGGCACCATCCCGATTCCACTTGCCGTCATCGCCAATGGCAGCGGCCCGACCGTGCTGCTCATGGCCGGCAATCACGGCGACGAGTATGAGGGCCAGGCTGCCTTGTGCGACTTCGTCCGCAAGGTCGACCCGGCCGAGGTGCAGGGCCGGATCATCGTGCTGACCGCCACCAACCTGCCGGCAGCCGTGGCCGGCACGCGCACCTCGCCGCTCGATGACGGCAATCTGAACCGCGCCTTCCCGGGCGATCCCACCGACGGGCCGACGGGCAAGATCGCCCACTACCTCGATACCGTGCTCTTCCCGATGTGCGATGCGACGCACGACTTCCATTCGGGCGGCGCCTCGCTCGACTACCTGACGCTGGCCACCATGCGCCTTTCGGGCGACGCCGATCTCGATCGCCGGGCGCGGGCTGCGCTGGATGCCTTCGCGCCGCCGCTCGCCATGGTCTGGGCCTTCACCAACGAGCCGACGCTCTCCTCCGCCTGCGCCCTTTCGCACAAGCTCATAGCGCTGGGTGGCGAGTTCGGCGGCCGGGGTGCCGTTCGGCTCGAGGGGATCCGGGTGATCGAGGCGGGCATGCGCCGCTTCCTCGATCATCTGGGCGTCATGGAGGCGCCCGCCGACCTGCCGCCGCCGCCCCGGCCGCGCTATGTCGAGGTGCCGGACCGCTCGTGGTACGTCTACGCGCCGGAGCGCGGGCTCTTCGTCCAGGCGGTCGATCTCGGCGCCGAGGTCGAGGCCGGCGACCTCGCCGGGCAGGTCTACTTCCCCGAGGACCCGGGCCGGTCGCCGGTGCCCTGCCATTTCCGCCAGTCCGGCCTCGTGATCTGCCAGCGCACCATGGGCCGCGTCGAGCGCGGCGACTGCGTCTTCCACCTCGCCCGCGACATCGACTGACCCACATTTCTGCCCGCCCGCTCAGCCGCGCGGGCAGAGATCGTTCGGGAACTCGACCAGGTTGTCGCGATTGACGAGCCGCGCGAAGCCGCGCGGCAGGATGCAGTGGCTGCCCTGGTTCTGCGTGCAGGTGTTGAGATCGAAGCCGAGCGAGATCAGCGATGCCAGCGCGTCGCCCTCGGGCTCGGTCAGCCGGTTGCCGATCTGGCGCGCGGTTCGCCCGACGACCAGCGCATCGACGCAGAAGCTGGCCTCGCTGCGGTCGAGCTCGACCTGGTTGTGCGAGAGATCGACATCCTCGAAGCCGTAGACCGCAACCGCCGCGAGCGTCGGCCGATCTCGGCCCATGGCGAGCTGCCGCTCGAGCGCCATCTGGTTGCCCTGCACCAGCACCCGCCCTTGTGCCAGCACCCTGAGCTCGTCGGCCATGCCGAGCACCTGGAGCGGCGCCTCGATGCCTTGCGAAGCGGCCTCGATCAGCTTCGGCGCGAGCTCCGCGACGCGTGCTATGGCAATGAGCAGGATGGAGGCGAGGTCCGGGATGCCGAGGTCGTTCGGCCCGACCCCCCGGGCCGTGCCGAAGCGGCTGATCAGCGTGTTGCCCTGGACCCGCATGTCGCCCTCGCCGATCACAAGCAGCGCATGGCCGCGCTCGGCCGTGACGACATTGCCCTCGACGACCAGCGCCGGATCGAAGCGGTGCGGCCTCGCCCCCGCAGCATCGAGCGGCGGGCCGACGGCGGTGATGACGATACCGCCCGTGATCGCCCCCTCGTCCATCTCGGTGCGGCCATTGCCCAGAATGCGGTTGCGCCTGATCTCGATGACTGTGCCGCGCGCGACGAAGATGCCGGCGGCATCGCGGGGCGCGTCCGTGGCGTTCCCCTCGATCAGGTTGTCCTCGACGATGAGCCCGTCGACCGAATCGAGGGCGACGATGCCGCCGACCGCCCCGCCGAGGAACGTGTTCTCGCCGCGGCACATGACGATCTCGTTCTCGCGGATCAGGAGCCGGTCCGCCCGCTTGCCGATCTCGATGCCGCAGCCGAGGCCGTCGATGAGCCGGTTGCCCCGGATGGCGATCTCGCCAGACGTCTCGTCGATCAGGATGGCGCTCGCCCGGAACAGCTCGACCGCGTTGTTGTCGATCTCGATCTCCCGGCTGCCGCCGAAGACGCCGATGCCCGCACCTTCGAGGCGGTTTCGGGCCAGGGTCAGGCGGCGCACCTTGTTCGCCGTCAGGGCGAGGCCGCCATCGCTGCCTTCGAACCGGCAGCCGAGCGCGAAGCCGTCGCTCATGCCCTCGAAGGCCACGGCACCCCGCTCGGCACCACCCAGCACCACGACCTCCTCGATACCGGTGGCATCTGCCGCAAAGCGCAGCCCGGCGCCGCGCACGATGAGCCGCGAGCGCGGAAAGCAGCCGACGATCCGCGTGTTCGGCCGGTCGATCACGAGCCCGTCCGGGATCAGGTGATCGCCCGGCAGGAGGCAGATGCGGACCGGTGTGGCGGTGCCCGGGGCGAGCCCCGGCAGGGCGGCCAGGGCAGCCCGTAGGTCTTCGACCTCGCCGTCCCTGCCGACGCAGATCGTGCAGCACTCACAAGCGGGCCGCGGCTCGCCGCTACCGCCACCCGTCGGCGGCACCGGCTCGCGGCAGTCCTTCGTCACGACGAAGCCGCTCGCGCCGACCGTCACCTCGGCCAAGGGCACGTAGTGATGGTGGATGCCGTCCGGCGGTGCGGCCTGGAGCTTCTCCACCGAACCGTCGACGGTGCGGGCCGCGAAGGACCAGTGGTCACCCACCCGCATCGCGCCCGACGTGCCGGGGGCGGAGCTGAACTCGATCTGAACGCCGTCCTCGAGGGCGATGGAAAGGGGGCCCGTCGTCATGAGGCCGGTCGCGGGATCGACGGCGTTGCCGTGGCGCTCGAGGCTCTGGTCCCAACGGATCAGCCGGGTGTGCGCCGCCTCGAGCTCGGCCGGCGTCGTGCCGAAGCCGCCCGTGCCGCCGAGCGGCAGGGCTCGGTCGAGGAAAACCGTGCGCGTCGCCTCGTCGATGCTCTCGACGCGCGCCATTTCGCCGGCTTCGCCCATGAGCTCGCGCCGGTCGTGCTGCACCTCCACCCAGTCACCCGCGGCAAAGCGCAGGACCTGGTCGCGGCCGATCCGCGTGACCCTGAGCTGGCTCTTCGTGCCGCTCGCGGCGATCGTCTCGACCGGCGAGACCACCGAGGCGTTTTCGCGCGACCACTTGAACCGGGCCGTGCCGGGGGGGCCTCCGACATGCACCTCGACGCGGTAGAAGCGGTTCTCGAGGCCGCGATAGCCGCCGGTCGGCGGCAGGATGCAGGGATCGTCCGAGGCCGGCGTGCCGGTCGCGTTCGTGGTGAGCCGCCCGAAGCTCGGTGGGAACAGGGCAGCGAGGTCCATGCCGCAGGCGGCGTCGGCGGCACCGTGCAGCCTGACCTGCCAGACCACCTGGCGGCGGGTCGTCGTGTCGACGCCATGCAGCGCCTTCTCGAGCAGCTCCGGCTCCTCGACCCAGGTGATCTCGCGCACGAACACGTCGAGAAAGGCGAGCGCCGGGCCGGCCGGCGGCAGGGTGACCGGGCCGGGCAGGAAGGGCTGCGCCTTGAGGGTGGCCGCCTCCTCGGCGAAGGCCTCTGGGGCCAGGCCGAAGGCGTAGAGCCGGCCCGGGCCGATGGCGAGGTCCGGCCCGGCGATCGCCGTCAGCCGGAAGGCATCGGGCGTGGTCCGGGCGGGGACCCAGCTCTTGCCCCAGACGTCCTGCGCGAGGTTCCTGATGCGCCGGTCGAGCATCCGGGCCTGGGCATTGTGATCCGAATCCAGGGTCACACGGCCCTGCTGCATGAGCACGGCCGCGACCCGATCCTGCTTGCGGAACCCGAACCTCGAATAGTCGCCGGCCATTTCCGCTCCCCCGGCCGGGCGTCGGCGCCCGGCGCTCACCGCCGCGTCAGGTTACCGGCAGGATGCCGGCATCCAGCCCGAACGGCAGGTATTCACCCAGTCGTTGACGCAGATTGGCTGCCCGCTGCGGCTCCTTGAGGTGCGCGAACGCCCCCATCTCCGAGCCGTCCTCGGCACCCTCCCGGATCATCTTCGGACAATGCGCATGCAGCTGGGCGAATCCGGGCTGGCCCCAGCGCCGGCTCGTCCAGGCCGGCACCAGCCAGTGCTGGACCCGCTCCGCCACTGCCTGGCGCTCGACATCGCCCGGCGCCGTGCCGGTGAGCTTCGCCAGCGCCTCGAGCTCCACCTCGATCTCGAGGTCCGGCTGGCAGCGATAGCGCCTGGGCGTGCGCGAGCCCGGCGGCAGGTAGCTGAAGCGGGCGCAGCCGAGCTGGCGCCGGCTGCTCGTGACCTTGCCCTCGAGGATCGATTCGCTGGCGAGCAGAAGTGCATGGACCGTGGTCCGGCCGAGCACGGTGCAGCGCTCCATGGCGGTTGGCGGCCCGGGCTCGGCGGCACTGCCGATCGCGTCGTCGTCCAGATCGGCCACGATGATGCAGTCGAGCAGCCGCAGTGCTCGGGCATGGCGCGGGACGCGCAGGGGGCCGGTCACCGAGAAGGCGAGATCGAGGGTGAGGGTCTCGTTCAAGAGGTCGGGCGCGGCCCCGCCGGCGACGACCAAGCTGGCCTGGATGGCCGGGCCGCTCTCCGGGCCGGTGCCGAGCACGGTGGGGCCGGGCACCAGCGTGGTGTGGAGGAGCCGGAGATGGCCGAGCGAGCCCGCGATCTCGACCCGGCCCTCGACCCAGAGCCCGGAGAGGGTGAGCGCCGCGTCGTCGTGGCTGCCGGTGACGGTAATGTCGCCCAGGACCAGCGGCCTTGTGCCGCTCGCCGCCTCGATGGCGAGCCAGCCACCGTCCTCGGGCTCGATCGCGAGGTTTTCCGCATAGGTCCGGCTGTCCTCGACCGCGATGATCGCGTTCCGCTTCAGGTGCACTGGCCCGGCCCAGTCGGCGAGCGCTGCCGCCAGCGTCGTGAAGGCGCCGCCTTCGCCGTCCTTGCGCACCCGCAGCACCAGGGGCGCCGCCGTCTCGCCGGCCAGCGGGTCACGGCGGATGGTCCAGGCACGGCGCTCGTAGGGGCCGCCGCCGAGCGCCGCGGCGAAGCCGTAATGGTGGCTGGTGAGGACCCCATCGGCGTCGTCGCCGATGGCGGCCAGCGGGTCGCTCGCGAGCTTCCTGCCCAACGCGATCCGGCCGAGCGCCACGTCGACCCCGACGAACCCGTCCGGTGGCTGGCGGAAGGCTCTGAGGTCGGCGCAGAGCACGCGCGCCGTGGGCACCGGCCAGCGCTGTCCGCTCTTGAGAAGGGTGATCGAGAGGCTGCCCTGCGGGCCTGCCGTCGTCGGGTCGGCAGGCGGCGTCGCGTACCAGAGAGTGGCGTCCGGCACGGGGCTCTGGCCGTGCGCCGCCTTCAGGTCCTCGAAGAAGGCGGCCTTGCGGATCGGCCCCGGCACATGCGCCTCCTCGGTCATGCCGGCCTCGTCGCCCTCGCGGCGCCAGCCGGCGAAGAGCGGTGCGGCGTGACCGGTCGGGCTGACATGCCAGCCGAAGCCGTCTGCCGGATCCTGCCGCGCATCCGCACCGGCGAGCTCGAAGGCGCCGAGCCGCCAGACGAAGAAGCCCACCGTCCGTATTGAGTGCCAGCCGTCGAGCGGGCCGATCGGGCGGACGTCGACGCTGTGGGCGAAGCGGTCGAAGGGCCCCTGCACGCGATCGCAGGCCTCGACGCGCCGGAGATCGGGGAGGGTCACCTCGGGCCGCAGGTGGTTGCGGACCATCTGCGTCCAGCCGAGGATCTGGAAGAACTCGACGAGGTGCGCCGCCCAGCCGGTGACGTCGCGGGCCAGCTCCTCCAGCATCGGCGGCATGCCCTTGCGCCGGCGATAATAGATCGTCTTCGCGACATCGGCGCGGCGCCGCACGCCGACCTCGGGCACGAGGCGCGGGCCGCGGAGATCGGCAAAACGCTCCATCGCGGTGTCGCTGCCGGCCACCTCCTCGGCGCCGAAGAGCGGCACATTGCCGACGAGGTCGCCGATATAGGGCAGGACCCAGGGGCTTGCCGTTTCGGCGAAGAGGTCGTCGTAGAGCCGGGCGATGTCGGCCTCGATGATCGAAGCCTGCGCGTCGACGATGCCGAGCAGCCGCTCCAAGGGCCGGCCGGTCTCCGCGTCGCGCTCGCGATGGATGGCCGGCAGGAGGTCGAAGAGCCGCTTTTCGCTCATCCGATGCCTCCCGTGGCCGAAAGGGTGAGGTCGGCGTCGGCAAGTGTGGCGAGTTCGGCCGGGTTGACTTCCGCGCCGGCATCTCCTCCCGGGCGCGCGCCGAAGAGGCGAAGATGCGGCTGGGCGGGTGCGCTCGTCGCACCCCTGGCCGCGAGTTTGGCCGCCGACCAGCCGGTCCAGCCCGTGAAGTGCAGGACGTCGAGGTCGACGCCATCGACCCCGTCGACCGCCTGCAGCTCGGCGATCACCTGGCTCGCATGCAAGGGCCGGCCGAGCTCCGCCCGCTCGAAGGAGAGCCGGTCGAGCAGCCGTGCCCGGGCCGTCTCCAGCACGGTCTCCCGAACGAAGGACGGCAGGACGACGAGCTTCGCCGCGACGGTGATCGGTACTGCCAGCGCGTTGTCGATCAGCAGCGCATGGTTCGGGTCGCGGGCCGCCCCGAGCGCTGCGTGCAGGCGCGCCATCGCCACCGTGCCGAGCGCACCACCACCCTGTGCTGCCACGGTGAGGTGGACCGAGTGCTCGAGGCCCCGCCAGACCCAGCTCGCCTGGGCCTTGGCGATCTCGCCCGAGGCGGTGGCGAGCCAGGCAAAGTCCTCGAGCGACACGATGCGCCCGAAGGTGCGCACGCTGACCGGCGCGTTCTCGCGCGCCTGGTCGAGCGTTTCGGCATCGGCCCCGCCCTCGGTCGGTGCCGGGTTGGTGGCATCGCGCAGGCCGGGCGGCCGGTTGAGGAGGATATTGAGCTTGTGCGCCGCCACCAGCCCCGCGAGGCCCCGGCCCTTGCGGTAGTGTGCCACGACATTGCCGCGCCCGGACGGCAACCGGGCACCCCGGCGCCCGTCGCCAAAGGTGACGAGCGCCTTCTGGTCGTCGCCCTCGGCCAGCCTGAAGACCGTGGCGTCCCCGGCCTTGCCGTAGAGGCTTTCCACTGCCTGCCAGCGCACGCCGTCGACGAGGAGGGTGAGCTCCGCCTCGCCCATAGGCGACTTCGCCGAAGCCCGCCGACTGAGCTCCGGCCGGCCCAGCGCCCAGGCCTGGAAGAGGGCCGCCCCGTCGCCGTCGCCGAGCGTCTCCGGCGGCTGCGTCTCGCCATGCCCGGCACGTGCGACGTTGCCCCAGAGGACCGCGTCCTCGGCATCGATTGCGGCCGGCAGGGCGGGCGTGAAGTCGACCGCGAGCGGGCCCTCGGCGAGCACCTCGGTCCCGGTCACCCGGGCGGCGTGGACGCCGCCCTTGCCGTCGTCGATGAGCACCCGTCGCCCCCGCTCGATCGGCACCCCCGGATCGGGCGAGAGCGTCACCCGCCCGCCCGTGATCTGCGCCGGATAGCTGTGGTCACGGAACGTCAGGGCCTCCGGCTCGACTTCCAGCACCTCTGCGGTGCGCCGGTCGGTGATGGCGAGGCCCGCGGTGCCGCTCAGCGTCAGCACGGTCACCGTGGCCTTCAGCGGCCCGAGCTCGCGCGGCGCCTCGGCGACGGATGTCACGGTCACGAGGCGCACCGTATTGCCGTGCCGGATGAGCAGCTTCGTTCCCGCCGTCAGCCCGTCGACCTTGCCGTCCAGCGGCCAGGTGAACGGGTTCGGGGGTAGCGAAGCCTCGGGGAGGGCGAGCTGGCTCGTCAGGTCCTCCGTCCGCCAGGAAGGCGGCGGGTTCCATTTCTTCGTGGCGGCGTTGTACTTCCCGGGGTCGTAGGCCGGGTGGCTGTTCGGCGCGTCCCAGCCGAAGAACCGAAGGCTCCGGCGGATGCGATGCACCTGGCCGCCGCTGATCGCCGCCGGCGCCGGCGGCAGGTCCCGGGCGAGCGGTGGCGACCAGACGAGCCGGCGGAGCCCGTCCGCCGGCACGACGGAGACGACGCGCTTCTCCTCGAGCGCGCCGGCGGTCCAGAAGGCGAGCCGGTCCCCCGCCGCTAGCGCGGGGCCGCCGTCCAGCAGGATGGCCCGGTCGCGGTCAGCGGCGAGCGGCCGGTCGGCCACGGGCACCGGCCGTGCGCGCAGGCGATTGAGGGCGGCCAGGCCCTCGCACGCGTCTAGCGTCTCGAAGGTCTGCGGCTGCTCGCCGGCGCCCGGCAGGCTCATCACCCGGACCCCGGCGGCAATGGTCAGCGCCGCCCCCTCGTCCAGGGCGAAGGCGAGATCCGCCTCGGCCGAGAGCCCCGGGCGTGGCTGGTAGTCGAGGAGGGCCGCCAGCATGCGCACGGACGAGCGGTGCGGTGCCGTGCGGAGATAGACCTCGTTGGCGATCCGCTCCTGATAGAAGGTGAGGACGTCGGCGACGGCGGCCCAGAGCTCGAGCAGGGTGATCGAATGGTCGTCGCCGGCCCGGGTCGCCAGCTCGGGCAGCTCGCGGGCGAGGGCCGCCAGCATGGCGGCACGGAAGCTCGCAAAGCTGCCGACGCGCCCCTCGATCGACGGCAGGCCCGGGCGATTCCAGATGCGCACCGGCGTGGCACCGACGGGCGGCTCGCAGCAATGGCAGGGGTCCAGGCCGGCCATGCTCAGAGCCCACCCACCGCGTCGAGCTCGAGCACGCCGTTCTCCGGCAGGCTCGGGTCGTTGTCGAGCCGGGCGATCTCGAAGGGCCCGAGCGGCAGCGAGCCCGAGTCGAGCTCGCCATTGGGCAACCCCCAGTAGCGATGGAACGCCCTGACCTCGAGCGAGGCGACGCCCGGCACCTCCTGCACGAGTGCGATGATCCGGCTGAGCCTGATCGCCGAGCCGAAGCGCAGGCGGGAGACGTGGAAGAAGCCGGCCCGGCCATCGGCGAGGCGCCGGTTCGACAGGCGCTCGCCGACGGCTGCCAGCACCTGGCCCCGGAAATGGCCGGTGGCGACGCAGAGCCGGATGGCGAGATACAGCGGCACATATGTGGCGGTATCGAGGACCAGGTCGTAGCCGGCGAGCCGCACCCGGCCGAGCGCGGCCCTGGTCCGGCTCCTGAAGCCTCGTGCGAGCCTAACGCGGCCGCCCGGCAGGATCACGAGATCCGCCGGATCGACGGGGTGGAGGGCGACGAAGACGGTGTGCCAGCTGCCTGTCCAGCGGAAGGTCGCCTTGGCGTCAGCGACGCCCGGCACGGCGAGCGCACGTTCCTCCCAGTCTGCCTCCGTGACGGCGCGGAACTGCACGGCACGCATGGCGGCGCCGGCGAGCTCGCGCACTTCCTTGATGGACTCAGGCTCCTGGCCGTGCGCCATCGCCAACGGCTGGCGCACGGCCAGGAGGTCCGGAAAGCTGTCGGGCGCCGCGGCCGGGGCGATGAAGACGGCGTGGGACACGGCATCCCGGCCGACATTGCCGGCTGCCCCGTTGCCGATCCGGGCATGCGCCTCGATCGACGTCGCACCCGCGGCACTCCGCCCATGCACGCCATCACCGAAGCGCAGCGTGGCCGCACCCGAATTGTCGATCTCGGCGACGAAATGCTCCTCGAACGGGCCGCTGCCCAGAAGATCCGTCACGGCCTGCCACCAGGCCGGCGGGGCGCCCGGCAGGGTCAGCCGCAGCCGCACCGCAGGCAGGCAGTCGCGGACGTCGCGATCCAGCCCGTGGCGGCCGGCGAGCGGCCGGTCCGAAGCGTCGCGCGGGCCCGCCTCGGGCGGGGCCTCGACGGTCAGGGGTGCCAGCTCGAGGCGCCTAGTCGCGGCCCGAGCGAAACCAGGAAGCTCCGCCGGCAGGTCGCCCAGATCCGCCCGTACGGTCCGGCCATGGTCGACCGGCACGACATTGCCGCGCACGATCGAGACATGGTCGATCGACTGGCCGCGCGAGGTCGTCGTCGAGAGGCAGAAGGGCATGGTCAGGGCATCGGCCTCCCGCCACGTCACCCGGACGAGCGGCAACCTTGGGGCCGCCTCGTCGCCGGCCTTGACCGGCTGCAGGACCGGCTCCGCCGCCGTCCCGCCGACGCTCCGCTTGAAGACGGGGTCGGTCAGTGGCGGCGGCACGGCCGGCGACGTGGCGGGCGTCGTCTTCTGCACCTCGACGAGTCGCACGAATTTCCGCCTGGCTGGATCGAGGTCGACGGCGGCACCGCTCGCCACACCCTTGACCTCCTCGATGAGCAGCCAGTCGCCCGCCTCGAGCGGCGGCGCATAGGCCTCGAGCCCCGCATCGACGCCGAAGAGGCAAGCCTGCCTTGCACCCTTCGGCAGGCAGCACGCGGCATCGCCCATCTCGTGCACGAAGAGCCGGTTGAGCGCCGGCAGCACGCGGGTGCGGGCGCTCGCCTCGAAGACCAGCGCCTCGCGGAGCGCCGGGTCGTGGTCGAAAGCACTCTCGGCGAGGCTGGTGATGACCGGCCCGGGCGTGCCGGGCTGGCCGCGCAGCGGTCGCCGCAGGCGGGTGAGGAAACGGGTCCCGGTCGGCACCACGCCGTTAGCGGGCGAGCCGTCCTTCGCCTCGAGCACGACGAAGCCCGCGGCATTGCGCCCGTCATGCATGCGGTAGTCGACGAGCCGCGCATGACGCCTGGCCGAGACCCGAAGGCGGCAGGTCTCGAGGAAAGCCTCGGTGGCAACCGCATCCTGCGACCAGCTCAGGAGGTCGCCCTTGTAGGCGAGGAGCTCGACCAGGGTCGTGCCGAGCTCCGCCGGGACGACCTCGTTCCAGCGCGGGTTGCGGCTGCGGGCGAGGTCCAGCATCAGCCGGCGGAAGCTGGCGAAGTCCTTGGCGAGGTAGTCGAGCCTCGGCTCCTCCACGGGCTCCGGCTCGCAAGCCCGGACCGCCCGGCAGTCCAGCTCGCTCGGGCAGCCGGCCTTGAAGCTGAAGGGCGCATGGTCGAGCCGCCGGTCGAGATCCGGGTGGCGGACCGTCACGACATAGTCCGAGAGGTCGCCCGATCCGTCGAGCTGCGCGAAAAGCGTGTGCGGCGGCTCGGGCGGGGAGGCGGCCGCCGTGAGCGGCCCGGGCAGCGCCTGGATGCCGGTGTTGCGCACGCCACCGGTGATGGCGACGTCGGCGCCGGTGAGCCCGGCGGGCGGCGTCTTCAGGAAGGTTATCGCGAGCCGGTAGCGCTGGGCCGCGGGCAGGGCCGGGAACTCGTCATACTCGACATAATCGATGCCGTTCAGGGTCGGATGCTCGAGCAGGAGTGCCCGGCGCTCGTCCTCGCGGCAGAGAAGATCGGTATCGAGGCTCATGCCACCACCTCGCGCACGAAGCGGCCGTCCTGGCGCTCGCCGGTGTCCAGCTTGCGCCAGACCACGGTGACCGCGATCGACCCGTCGCCGATCTCGCAATTGACCGCCTCGACGGCGATCACCCCCTCGAGCCAGCGCATCAGCGAGCCCTGCACCAGCTGCTGGGTGGAGGCAGCGAGCGCGTCCGAGGCCGGCATGAAGACGAGCTGCTTCAGCCCGCAGCCGAAATCCGGGCGCATCACCCGCTCGCCCGGGCCCGTGAAGAGGACCTGCTCGATCATATCGCGAATGCGGCCGTCCTCGGCCACGACCGCCGTCCGCCCGGTGGCGTCGACATGCCAGGGATGGTCGAGCCAGACCGGCCCTTCGCTCACGGCGCCCTCTCGATCCTGAGCAGTGTCTGGCGCGGGGAGTCACGCAGGACGAAGGCGTCGGGGTTGGCGTGCAGGTGCTCGACCACGGCCTGGGCGATAGCGAGGAAGAGGTGCCGGCGGCCGCGCACCTGCTCTTCCGGCCCATCCGGCAGGCCGGGCAGGCCGTCGGCGAGGAGAAGCGCTTCGAGCCGCTCCTCGATCAGCCCGGCGAGGCTGCCCGTCCAGTCCGCCTGCGTGCCGGCCTTTAGCGCCATCGCCGCTACTCCAGCAGCACCTTGGTGGACAGGATCGAGGCCGGCGGCGGCGGGAAGGGTGCTACCGCCGGCGCCGGCGTCACCGGCAGCACGCCGAGCGCCAGCTCGCCCGGATGGACATGGGCGTTGAACATGGCGACCAGCGTCGAGAGATAGGCCATGAGCTGGTCGCCGAGCACGGCCGGGTGGGCGGCGGTGTCGCTGCCGTGCTGGACGAGCGGGGCGGCGCTCACCACCCGCGCCATGCCCTTCAGCGTCACCGTGCCGGTGGCGAGGCTGACCTCGACCTGGTTGGTGCCGACGGCATCGCTGATGACGATGGTCTGGCCCAGATCGTCGAGCACGATCGAGAAGCCGGTATCGCTGCGCAGCACCTTGTCGGTGGTCATGGCCGGCGCCGCCGCGGCCTTGGGCGGAATCTCGCCGGCCGCCCACCAGCCGCCGACCCAGATCGGCCGCGACACGTCGCCCGCCTCGAACTCGATCCAGACCCCGGCGCCGGGCAGCGGCACCGCGTAGAACCCGGCGAGCATGCCGGCATAGGGCGTGCAGGGGCTGGCCCAGCCGGAGGGGATCTCCCCCAGCACTTCCGGGATCATCGCCTGGATGCGGCCGAGACGAAGCGGGTCCTGGTTGTTCAGGACGATACCGCGATACTTGCCGAAGAGCCGGTCCTGCGGGTCGCAAGCGCCATCCAGGTCCATCGTCTCGTCGAGCATCGCTTGCATCTCCTTCAGCTGGCGAGAGCCATGGGATCGATGAAGAGCTCGGCACCCGTCAGCCCGACGGCGTTGCGCCAGGCCTCGAAGCCCTGCTCGTAGCTGCCGCGCCGGATCGTGTGGGTGACCCTCGTGACGTAGTAATTGCCGCTGTGCTGCCGGCCGGCGCCGCGGATCGCCACCGGCAGCCCCGCCCTGAGGATGCGGCCGAACTTGAGCCCGTCGACCGTGCCGCTGGCCTTGAGCGCCCGGCTGGTGCGGTTGGCGAGGCTCCGCGCCTGCAGGATCGCCTCGGCCGGATTGGCGGCGTCGCACATCAGGGGCCGGGTGATCGCCGGCGGCAGCACCCGCAGATGCGCCGGCTCGAGGCCCATGGGCGGCTCGGTCGCGATCGGCACGACCGCCGGGATCGGCGCCTTGGTCCGGGCATCGACGGCCACGCCGAGCGCCATGGTCGGGCGGAGCGCGTCATAGGTGACGTTGAACCCGAAGAGGTTGGTAGCGGCCCCGAAGTCGGTCGAGAGCACGCCCTGCGTCGGCAGTGCTGTGAAGGGCGGGTGGAAATGGGCGATGTCGAGGCCGGAGAGCGGTTCCGGCTGCACGTAGAGCTCGTGCCCGTGCAGCCGCGCCGCCCGCCTAAGATAGCGGATGTCGGGTGCGCGGACCGTCGTCTGCGTGTCCAGCACAGTGCGGGTCATCGGCACCGGCCAGACGGTCGGCGGTGCGGCGATGATCCCGTAGCGGGCGAACATCTGCATGGCGACGACGTTGTCGGGCTGGTTCGGGTAGGGCATCGGCTGCTCGATGTGGTTCATCAGGGTCGCCGTCGCATCGAGCGCCACCACCTCGAGCCGTGCCTGTCCCGGCCGGTCGCCGTTCAGGAGCCGCGTTTCCCGAACATAGCCGTTGACCAGGGTCTCGGGCACGAAGCTGCCGAAGGCGAGCCGCACCGAGACCGGCAGCATCGGCCGGAAGAGGTCGAGCATCAGCAAGTCCCAGTCGCCCAGGAAGTTGCGCGAGAGTGCGAAGCGCAGGCGGAGGATCGACGCCGCGTCGGTCGAGCACTCGACCTCGATGCTCTCGAGCGCGTCGACGAAGGGCTTCGGCAAGGGCGCCTTCAGCACCTGGACGATGAAGAAGGAGGGGATGATCTGCACAGGACGCCCTGCTCAGCGCACCGGCAGCGCCACGGCGAGCACCCGGCCCGGCGTGTCGGTCAACCCTTCGGGGGTGAGATCGGCATTGGCGTCCGCGATGCGCCACCACATCTCGGGGTCGCGAAAGACGTTCCAGGCGACCGTGTCGATGCGGTCGCCGTCCTGCACGACATAGGCCATCTGCACGGGCTCGGCGGGCACCGGCCGCAGCCGCTTGTAGCGGACCTCGCCGCCGTCGGCGCTTCTCAGGGTCGCCGTCTCCACTGCCTCGTAGCGGCTGCCGCGAAAGAACATGGCTCGTCTCCTTCAGAAAGGCAGGGCACGGCCGAGGGCGCCGGTGCCCTGGCCGAGATTGAGCGCCGCCATGACCTCTTTCTGGGTGAAGGAGGCCATGTAGACCCAGTAGGCCGGATCGGTCATTTCGAGGTCGCGATAGGTCAGCACCTTGAGCCCGAGATCGGCCCTGGCGTTGATCGGGTTCAGCCGCGTGTCGAACGCCTGCTCGGTGATCGAGAGGCTTTGCACCCTGACCGGCAGGACGCGCGCCGTCCCCCAGACCAGGAGGGCGAGCGGCACGGGCTCGCCGAGGATGAAGGCGCCACCGAAATTGGCGAGGACCTGGTTGGCGACCACCACCGGGAAGGGCGGGTACATCAGCCCCTCGAGGGCGGCGAGCACCGGATGCAGCCCGACTTCGACCGTGGTGCCATGCTCGTCCGGCCGCTCGAGCTGGTCGGCCGCGTCGATCTCCACCGCGAGCGTGATGGTCTCGTCCGGCGGGCCGTCGGTGCGGTTCGCCTCGCCCCGGCCGCCGCCGGCCCCGGCCTCGGCCGTGCGCGGGGCGAGCGAACGCGTCACCTGCTCCGGGTTGTACTGGAAGACCACGACCCGCGGGATAAGCGCCGGCAATGTGTAGGCAACGATGGCGCCCTTGAGGATGCGAGGGGAGCCGGGGAAGGTGCTCATGGCCTTGTCCGCATGGCATGCGCCCGCGTCACAGCTCGAAGCCCAGGGTAAGGCCGGCGCGGAAGGACCGGGTGAAGGCGGGATCCCGCTCGATCTCCGGCGTGATCGGACCGATGACACCTGTGCCCATCGCCCCGCCGATGGCGGCTTCCGCACCCAGCACGAAGCGCTGTGCACCGGTGCCGAAGCGATAGCCGAAGCCGAGCCCGACCTCGCCGCGCGGTGACTTTGCCGTCTTGTCGTAGAACGGCGCGGAATAGTCGGTAGAGGTGAACTTGCCGTAGCCGAGCTCGCCGAAGGCCCCGAACCGCAGCCCCCCCTGGCCCGGCGAGGTCCGATACTCGAGGCCCAGTCGCAGGCCTGCCGTGAACGCCTCGCGCCTCTTCTGGTTGCCGAAGTCGCTGAACATCATCGAGGCCCGCGGCCCGACCGTCAGCTGCCAGCGGCGCACCCGGTCGAGCGGGACGCCGAGCTCGAGGGCGAGATCGAGATAGGTGGCGTCCAGCCCGTTCAGGGACCCGCGACCGAGGCCGAAGGTGATGCGAAAATCGGGCTTCGTCGGTCGCTGCAGCGCGACGAGGGAAGCGCGGCAGCCCGGATAGAGGGCCTCGAAGAACGCCGGCACGAACTGGAAGTGACGTTCGTGCAGCATCGCGAAGCGGCCATGCTTGTGGTGCGAGCCGGCGAGCGAGTAGTCGCCCTCGATCTCCCGCTCCGGGCTGTAGTGGCCGCGGGGCGCCCGTGCCGCCTTGGCGGCGTCTCCCTCGCGATACTCGTCGCCGTGGCCGAGCGCGAAGTGGACCCCCTCGTGCGGGATCGTCGCGTCGATGTCGTCATTGCCCATGCAGAGCACGATGTCGTTGCCCCGCACGTAGGATCGGCCGGAACGGTTTACGGGCGTCACGGTCGAGACCGGCGCCTGGCCGACATTCCATCCGGCAGAGCTGGTGCCGACGCGGACCTGGATCGGCAGGTCGCCGCCCGCGCAATGCGCGGGGCAGCCAGTGCCCGCCAGCCGGATCGCGTACCAGCCATTGAGCCGTTCATTGAGAATGTTCAGGAACTCGGTCTGAAAACGGGCGAAGCGGGCCGCCGAAATGTTCGGCACCGGCGCCCTCTGCGCCGCTGGCGGCAGGCACGAGCCCCAGGTGCCGGATGGCGGCTGCTGGAAACGGACCACGTGGGGCACCGTCAGGGCACAGCGGATCGGATCGTACGACACCAGCACCGTGTCGCTGTGGACCACGCGCTTGGCATCGCCGCGCACGTGGGAGCGGCGATCGACCCAGCCTTCGGTGGTCACGCTGCTCGCACTCGTCCATGGCGTTTGCGGCGTCTCCTCGAAGCACATGTCACCCACGCAGCTCGTCCGCTGCCCCGGCGCCGGCTGGCGGCGGAGAACCGGCCCGCCGCTGGCGCCCTGCTGGATGACATGCGCCAGCTCGTGCGCCAACAGCCGGCGGCCCTCGGCGGTGCCCGGCCGCCACTCGCCGGGTGCGAAGGCGACCCGATTGCCCAGTGTGAAGGCCCTGGCGCCGATGGCGGTCGCCCCCGCTGCCTCGGCATGCACCCGCACCGCCGAGAAGTCCCGGCCGAGCCGCGCCTGGAAGAAGCGGCGCTCGCCCGCCGGCAACGGGGTACCGTCGCCGAGCCCCGCGACCGCCGCATCGGCCGGGCCGCGCGCCGGCCTCGCGGCCTTGAGCCGCACCGTCTCGTCCTCCTCCTCGCGGGCGCAGGCCGCGCATTTGCGCTGCACCACTGCGTCGGCGACGCGATCGGCCTCGCGCTCGAAGGGGTCGTCGACCGGCCCGACCTTCAGCTTCGCCTGCATGAGCTGGTTCGAGCGGCCTGCCGCCGGCAATGCCCGAGCCACGGGCGGATGCGCGCGTGGCTGATGCGACGCCTGCGTTCGCAGAGTTGTCCGGGCGGCGGTTTGCGCCCTCATGGCGTGCCGCCCGCCGGCGCCGTCGGCTGCGATGGTGTGCCGCCCGCCGGTGCCGCGGGCGCTTGCGGAATTTCGAGATCCAGGTGGAAATGCAGCACCAGCGGCGCCGGCCCGTGCCAGTTGCTCTGGCCGCCGCCGCTCTGGCCCATGAAGGCGACATTCATGGCACCGCTCGCCTCGTTGATCGCCTGCGCCACGCGAAAGTCATTGTAGAGGACGCGCCAGCGCGCTCCGAATGCTTTCGCCGTCGCATCGAGCTGCACGAGAAAGGCCACCGCGGCGCGCGGCTGCCAGAACCCGCGCTGGTCGTTCGGTGCCTCGATATAGATGTCGGCGGAGAAGCCCTTGCCTGCGAAATGGCGCGGCTCGCTGGCCTTGCCGCCGCCGTGGCCGGCATAGTTTTCGGCGCGAAACGACGGCACTGCCGGATCGGCCTTCACATCGGTCTGGAGCTGGGCAAGAAACGCGGCGAATTCCGGCGCCACCTTGGCCATGCCCGTCGTGCCCGGGATGTCGACGAGGCTCGACGCCGGCGGGACGTAGCTCGGCACGAAATTGGCGAGGAACTTCGCCTTTTGCGGAATGGTCAGGAAATCGACTTCCTCGCGACGCCCGACCGCCCAGGCGCGTGCCATTCCCTCGATCTGGTTGCGCGCCCATTCCTCCTCGCTGCAGCGGATCTCGACCATCTCGGCCTCGATCTCGCGCGCGATCTCGGCCGCGGGTCGCGGCGGGGGCGGTGTCTCGCCCCTGGCGAGCTTGGGCTTGGCGTTCTTCTCCTTGGTCAGCTTGGCGCGCTTGCTGGTCAGCGCCTTTTGCATTTTCGCCAGCCAGCCCGGTCCATAGCGGGCGAGAGCGCCTCGCATCGTGTCGCCGAAGTCGCTGGCGAGGCCGTCCTCGAGACGGGTGGCGAGCTCGGCGGTGACCACCGCGACGGCCTCGCGCTTCACGGCACCTTCGGCGTCGGCGATCTTTTTGGCGGCGGCCTTCTTCGCCTCGTTGCGGGCCGTGGCCCGCGCGGATGCGCTCTTGCCCGCTGCCTCGACTGCCGCCTCGGTGTCCAGCTTCGCCTGCTCGGTCGCCTGCTTGCGGGCGGCCGCGACGCCGAGCTTGTAGCGCTTCTCGATCTCGCCGTTCACGGTCCGCGCCGCATGACATTGGGCCAGCTCCCGGGCGAACGTCGCGCGGGTCGCATTGCCGCCGAAGCGCGCCGGATCGAGGGTGGGCAATTGCGCCTTCTCGACCGCCGGCGGCACCGCCGCTGCCGACGTCTTGCAGCCGACGATAATGATCTCTCGCTGTGGCGCGTCCGGACATGCCGCCATGCCCGCCGGGGCGGCGGCATGGCCACCCGCAGTGACCGGCGCCGGCGCCGGCGGCGGCGGCTTCGGGGCGGGCGCCTGCACGCCTGCCTTTCCCTCGGTTGTCGAATCGGTGGCGCCGGCATCGGCCGGTGCGGTTTCGAGGTTCGGTGGTGGCTGCTCCTCGATCTCGGGCGCGCCGCTCGCGGCCGCCGGCTGCCGACGGAGCGCCGGGCCACCACCGGCACCCTGCTGAATGACGTGGACGAGCTCGTGCGCCAGCAACTTGCGACCTTGCGTGGTGCCCGGCTGCCATTCGCCCGGCGCGAAGGCGACCCGATTGCCGAGCGTGAACGCCCTGGCCCCAATGGTGGATGCCCCCGTCGCTTCGGCATGCACCCGCACGGCCGAGAGATCCCGGCCGAGCCGAGCTTCGAAGAAGCGCCGCTCGCCGCGCGGCAAGGGCGTGCCACCGCCGAGACCGGCGACCGCCGCATCGGCCGAGCCACGCGCGGGTCCCGCCACCTTCAGCCGCACCGTCTCGTCTTCCTCCTCCCGCGCGCAGGTGGCGCATTTGCGCTGCACCACAGCGTCGGCGACGCGATCTGCCTCGCGCTCGAAGGGATCGTCGACCGGCCCGATCTTCAGCTTCGCCTGGAGCAGCTGGTTGGACGTGGCGCGACCTTGCCGGGAGGCGACGGCACGGCGTGCCACCAGTGCGGGCGTCAGGGCTGCCGCGGCCCGGGCGCGGATCACTTCCGGCCCCCGGCGAGCCCGGCTACCGCACCCGCCACGTCGCCGGCCGCTCGGTCGAGCGAGTTGGCCCGGCCGTCGAGCCGCAGCGTCGAGGCGGAGGCCGGGCGCAGCGGTGCGGCGGCGCGGAGCCGGGCCTCGAGGGCGCGCCGGATCGCCTGCTCAAGCGCCGCCGGCGTCGTTCCGGCCGGCAGCCCGTCGAGCACCAGCCGGTCGATATGGATGCGGGTCCTCATGACCCGCTCGTCCGGGTAGCAGCACCGACCGGCAGCTTCTCGAGCTTCTGGTGCTCGCGCCGGGCGGCGTGGCCGATATGCGCCATGCTGACCGGCACGCCCTCGGCCGCAGCCAGGCTCGCGGCATTGAGGGCGATGTTGCGGATGCTGCCGCCGGCGAGGTCCATGCCGGCGAGGTGATCGAGGTCGAGCACCGCCGTCGGCGTCGCGGGCGGGAAGCTCCTGGCCCAGATGCGCCGACGCGCTGGTGCATCTGGCATGGGGAAGGGCACCACGTAGCGCAGGCGGCGCATGAAGGCTGGATCGAGGTCGCCCTTGCGGTTGGTCGCCAGGATGGCGATGCCCCGATGCAGCTCGATCCGCTGCAGGAGGTCGTCGACCTCGATATTGGCGAACCGGTCGCGGGCATCCCTGACCTCCGCACGCTTGCCGAAGAGCGCGTCCGCCTCGTCGAAGAAGAGCACGGCACTGCCGCCATCGGCGGCGTCGAAGATCTTCTTCAGGTTCTTCTCGGTCTCGCCGATCCACTTGCTGACGGTGCTGGCGAGGTCGATCCGCCAGAGGTCGAGATCGAGCTCCTTCGCCAGCACCTCGGCGGCGGTGGTCTTGC
Source organism: Alphaproteobacteria bacterium (assembly GCA_030431615.1). Taxonomy (GTDB): domain Bacteria; phylum Pseudomonadota; class Alphaproteobacteria; order Geminicoccales; family Geminicoccaceae; genus SLRI01. Next base: position 12,422 of record JAUIID010000005.1, on the reverse strand, counting down.
CTGTCCCGGAGGGGCCGGTGAAGAGGACGGCGAGCCCGCGGCCGCGGCTGCCCTGCGCCATGCCCCACTCGCCCATCACCCGGACCCGGCCGCGGGCGGCGGCGGCGATCTCGTGCAGGAGTGCCATCGTGTCGTCGGGCAGGACGAGGTCGTCCCAGCCCGCCGTTGGCGTCAGCCGCTCGGCGAGCCCGCCCATCGCCGTCGCCGCGTGGCGCCGGGCCGCGCGGCGCAAGGCTTCGGCCGTGAGCTCCGTCGCCGTCGCCGTTGCACCCCGGGTCACGAGCGCGATCTCCGTCGGGCCGAGCTCGATGGCCCCCGCGAGCTCGGCGAGCGCCCCGTTCCCGACCCCATGACCTGCCGGCAGGGCTGCCTGCCAGAGGCCGAGCCGGCGCACGAGGCCGGGATCGCCCAGTTCCGCCATCACCGTGCCCGTGGCGACCGGCGCACCCGGCGGTTGCAGCGTGACCAGGAGCGCCTCGAGCCGCCGCTGCAGCAGGCGCCAGAGGGCCTGGACACCGGGGGAGGCCCCGTCGCCGGCCGGCGCTTCGGCCAGGTAGGCGAGATCGAGCAGGGCCGCGTCCCGGCCGAGGGTGGCGACGAGAGTGCTGGCCGGCTCGCCGCCGGCCGCCAGCGCCTCGAGGTCGAGGGTCACGAGCCGCAGCCCGAGGCGGGCCGCCAGGGCCGTCGCCACTGCCCGCCGGCCGGACCGCGGCGGCCCGGCAAGCGCTGCCCGCAGCATCGCCCCCGGCTCGGCGAGGTGCTCCGCAAGGCTGTCGGCCAGGGCGTCCAGGGGCGCATCGAGCAAAGGCGGCGGCAGCTCGACCAGGGCCGCTGCGGTCATCGGGTCCGGGGCATAATGTTCGAGCAGCCAGCCCAGCACGCCGGGCTCGAGCCGCAGCGGCCGCTCGGGCAGGAGGCCCGGCGCCGTCTCGTCGAGTGTTACCACGCGCAGGCGCAGGAGCGGCGCATCCGGCAGGAGGGCCCGCCGCACGCTTTCCGGCGGTGCCGCGAAGAGCCGGCCCGCCAGCGCCAGCGTCGGCCAGGGGCGGGCGGCGTCGTCCTGCACATAGGCCATGGCGGCGCCGAGCTCGGGCGCCACCTCGCCGGCCAGGAGCAGCAGCACGAGGTCGGTGGCGAAGGCGTCGAGCCCGAGGCGCCGGGCGAGGCCGGCAAGCGGCGTCCAGCGCGGCTCGGGCGGTGGCTCGGCTATCGGCGGTGCCGGGGGCTCGTCGACGATCCGGGCGAAGGCCGCATCGCTGATGACGAGGCCGCGATGGGCGGCGAGCGGGTCGTCGCTGTGCGCCTGGCGCAGCCGCTCGCCCGCCTGGTCGAGAAGCCGCCGCAGCCGGGCGAGCTCGCCCACGAGGTCGGCGGGCGGGGGGGCTGCCTCCGGTGCGAGCCGGAACCGCCGGGCGCTCATGGGTCGAGCCTGAAGGTGAGAGCCGGGCCGGCGGCGCTCGGCGCCCCGTCGACGATCACCCGCAAGGGATAGAGGGTGCCGCCCGGCGGTGGCGGCGGCAGGCTCCGGGCGAGCCGGCGCAGCGGCACGGCCGTCCGGTCGTCCGGCGGCGGCAGCCATTCGCGGGTCGGGTCGAGCACGACGCGCTGGCCGTCGAAGGCGTGCTCGCCGACCAGCACCACGGTCGCCCCACCTGGCCGGAAGAGCCGCTTGCCGGTGAGCGTCAGGTGTTCGTTCGAGGCGCCGGCCGCCGCCACGGTGATGCTGGCCGGGCTGGCGCTCGCCAGCTCCGGCAGGAGCTGCAGCACGCCCGTGTCGGAGAAGACCCGGGCCGTGGCGGTGCCGGGCGTGCCCCGGTCTTCGCGCCCGCCCGAGACCGCCTCGCGTTCCTGTTCCACCAGCACCTGCACGGTGAGCGTGCCGGCGCGGAGCCGCTGGTCCGGCGGGATCGGCCGCGGCCCCGGCGGCTCGGCGGTAGGCGGATAGATGGCGTCGGGCAGGTCGATCTCGAGGCGCTCGCCGGCACCGTCGGGCTCCGCCGCGATCGGGTCGAGGCTGCCCAGCCGGACGAGGGTGCGCCGGCCGGCCAGATTGTGCCCCCTTATGGTGATCCGGTCGCCCAGCACGACCCTGGGCTCGGCCACGGGATCGGTCGGCAGGACGGCCGTCCGGAATATCGAGGTGAGCATGGGCCGCCTGCCGATATCCGCGATCAGGCGCCGAGTTGCCACCGGGCCCGGGCTCGAAGGCGGTATGCGCGCCTCGATCTGCACGACGGAGACGGCGAGCACGACCGACCGGCGGAAGGCACCCTCGGGCAGTGCTGTCCAGATCTTCGTGTAGTCCTCGAGCCCCGCCGGGTGCAGGGTGATCTTCAGGCTCTCGTGCTCGTCGAGCAGGGCCGTGTCGAGGATGGGTGCCCCCATCGGCCGGTCGTTGGCAGTGATGGCGAGGAGCCTGCCCGTGACGACCGGCCATTCGTGCAGCACGCCGAGCGCGTCGCCGAGCATGCGCTGGCAGCTCAGATCGGCCTCGATGGCAGTCTCGGACGGGAACACGGTCGTCAGGAGATAGAAGAGCTCGAGCGAGAGCGGCGGCTTGCCATAGGCGCCGGGATGCCCCTGGCCGGGCGGCATCTGGTTCGTGAGCTCCGCCTGCCGCTTCACCTCGAAGAGGTAGAGATTGACCCTCGGGCCGTCGATGTCGGCCGGCTCCACATCGGGCGGCAGGAGGGTGACCGGTACGGTCTCCTGCATCCGGTCGCGCAGGAGCGAGCGCAGCGTCCGGCTCGCACCCTCGATGGCGCGGTAGCCGGCCATGCCTAGCGCCTGCCCCGGTCGACGCCGGCCCGCAGGGCGGCATAGGCGGCAAAGCCCGTGGTCCCGGGCACGGCCCGGGCGGCGGGCGGCGGGGCGGGCGGTGGTGGTGCTCGCCATTCGATGCGGCCGATGCTGACCTCGATCACGGGCTCGGCCGGGGCCTCGGCAGCCGGCGGGGAGGGCAGCGGTGCCACCGGCCGGGGCCGGGGCTGGACGAATGGCACCTCGCGCAGGGCAGTTGCCGGTGCTTCCGCTCGGGGCGCGATCACGGCTGGCGTCGTGACCTGCCGCACCTCGACCACGGCCTCGGGCAGCGGTGCCGCGGCAGCCGCTTCTGCCGGCAAGGCTGGTGGCGGTGGCGCCATCGTCGGCCGCAACGGCAGCGCCGGCGACGGTGGGGCCGAAGGCACCGATGCCGAAACCCGATCGATCGCCGGCGGTGGTGATAGCTGCAGCGGCCTTTCGTTTGCCGGAGCCGCAACCGGCTCCGGCCGGGCGGCGACCGGGTGCGCTCCTGGCGTTGCTGGCAATGGCATGACAGCGGCCCCGGGCGCCGGGCCTGGAACGTATGGCGGAGCGGGGCCTGCCGCCTCGTCAGGTGCTGCCAGCTCGCGCCCGCGCCAGACGTCCGGCCGCAGCGCCGCCAGCCCGACCGCTGCCCCGCGCGTCGCCAGGCCGGCGAGGAAGGGCGTGCCGTTCATGGCGCCATGGCCAGGGCGGCATAGGCCCGGCGGCGGGGGCGGGGCAGGCCGAGGATCTCGTCTTCGCGCCAGTGGCAGGCGCGCCCGATGGCCATGACCTCCCGCAGGAGCTGGTCGGCCTCGGCGGCGAGCTCGGCGAAGAGCTGGCCGGCCGCGTCGAAGGGGGCGGAGAACTCGTGCCGGCAGGCCGGGCAGACGAGCTCGAGGCGGATCTCTGCCATGGGGTCGAGGCGGCGCATGGCGTCGTCGAGGGCGGCCACCATGCCGGTGGAGAGCTCCTCGAGCGGCCAGGGGACGCCGTCGCTGCGGGCGAGGGTCGAGACGCAGCGCCGCAGCAGGAAGGCCGCGGGGTCGGGGGCGCCGAGCGCTGCCGTCTGGTCGGCGCCGGTGACCGGCCGCATGAGCGCCTGCCAGAGGGTGCCCTCGGCCTCGAGCGCCATCTCGACCCGGGCACTCGAGTCGGGTGCGGCGGCCAGGAGCTCGGCGGTGGCGAGGTCGAGATCGAGTGCCTCGTCGCAGCGCGGGCAGCTGGCCACGGCCTCGATCCGCTCGCCGAAGGCGCCGCGGCGCAGCTCGAGCAGCAGCGTCTCGCGCCGGCCCACCGTCAGGGCCAGCGCCCGCACTTCGCCGCCCTCGCCGAGGCAGGCGCCGAGCAGGCGGGTCGTGACCACCACGCGCGGCTGCCCGGCTGCCACGGCGTCCTGCACCAGAAGCTCGTCGAGCCCGGTCATCATCCGCAGGCCTGGCAGGGGGGCGGCCGTCACGATCGTCAGCCCGGCGGCTCGTTGAAGCCGGGCTCGACCGGCTCGGTGACCTCGTAGTCGCGCTCCCAGCCCTCGTTCTCGAGCCGGAGCGTCTGGATGGCGATGGCGTTGGCCGAGGCATCGAGGTCCGGCAGCGCCTGGAACTCCGAGACCCAGCAGCGATAGATTTTGTAGGAGAGCGCCTTCTGCCCGGCCTCGTTGAAGAGGTCGATGATGATGTCCTTGCGGAAGTCGCGTAAGGAAACCTCGGCCCCGAGCCCGCTGCCGTAGTTCCAGACCTTGTTGGCCCAGACCTCGAACTCGATGTCGTGGGTGACCCCCCGCTCGAGCGTCACCGGCTCGAACTTGGCCCGGCCGGGCGACACTCGTTCGAGCGACGGGTCGCCGCCCTCGCGGTGGCGGACCACCTCGATCGAACGCTTGAGGGACCCGACCTTGCTGATCCCGGCGACATAGCGGCCGTCCCACTTCACCCTGAACTTGTAGTTCTTGTACGGGTCGAAGCGGGTCGCGTTGACGGTGAACTGCGCCATCACGCTTTCCTTACACTTGGATGTCGCCGGCGATCTGCTGGATCCGGATGATCACGAACTCGGCCGGCTTGAGCGGCGCGAAGCCCACGAGGATGTTGACGGTTCCGTTGTCGATGTCGTTCTGCGTCGTCGTCTCGTGGTCGCACTTGACGAGGTAGGCCTCGCGCGGGGTCGTCCCCTGGAAGGCCCCCTGGCGGAAGAGCGTGTGCATGAAGGCGCCGATATTGAGGCGGATCTGCGCCCAGAGCGGCTCGTCATTGGGCTCGAAGACGACCCACTTGGTACCGCGGTAGAGGCTCTCCTCGAGGAACAGCGTAAGCCGGCGGACGGGGATGTACTTCCATTCGCTGGCCTGGGCGTCGGCCCCGTCCAGCGTTCGCGCACCCCAGCAGATGTTGCTGTAGACCGGGAAGCTGCGCAGGCAGTTGACGCCGAGCGGATTGAGGGCGCCGTTCTGCGGATCGGTCAGCTTGTAGTCGAGCTCGAGCACGTTACGTAGCCTGGCATCGGTGCCGGCCGGCGCCTTCCACACCCCGCGATTGGCGTCGGTGCGGGCATAGAGCCCGGCGATCGTGCCGCTGGCGCCGATATTGCGCGCCCGGCCGTCGTCGAGCGGGTCGCTGATCCGGGTCCGGGGGAAGTAGACCGCGGCGTTGCGGTGCCGGAGCTTGTCGTTGGCACCCATCCAGGTCTGCATCCTGGTGAGCGAGTCGACGTCGGGGGCGATGTCGACGATCAGGAACGCGCGGCGCCGCTCGCAATAGCCGGACGCGGTCATGTAGAGCGTCTGCATCTCGCCGGTCGGCAGGAGCGGGGCCGAGGGAAGCGACAGGATATTGAAGAGGTCGACGTCCTCGAGCGCATGGATGCCGCTCTTGTCGGCCTCGACGCCCACGATGTGGGCGAGCTTGAGGTCGCCGCCGTCCTTGCCGCCCGTGAGCTGGAGCTGCTGCACGTTGGGCAGTGCGCCAAGGCCGAGGGGCCCTGCACCGACGCCGGCCACGGTCAGCTTCTCCGTCCCACTGAAGCCGCTGCCGCCGCGGCCGGCGAGGAGCTGATAGCGGTAGGGGCTCGCCGCCGTGCCCTTGCCGATCAGCCTGACGACGGCACCCTCGAGCAACGCCCGTTCGCCGTCGGTGGTGGCGGTGCCGGCCGCTGCCCGGATCGCGGCCTCGAGAAGCGGGCGGAAGGCGGCATGGTCCTCGGAGCTGGTGCCCAGGGAATGCGCCACCGAGACGGTCCGCGGACCACCGCCGGCATCGACCGTGAGGGCCACCGGCGTGGCCGGAATCTTGGTCCCGGCCGCGATGGCGGCACCCATGGTCCCGGTGGCGGCCGGCAGGTTGCCAGGGAAGCCGGCCCCGGCGGCCAGCTGGATCATCGACGAGGCGGCGTTCACGGTCTCGACGGCATTGCCGGGCCCGCTCGCCTTCAGGACGAGCCCGCGATGGCTCTCGCTGCGCTTCGTCACGCGGCGGCCGTTCAGGGTGACGATCTCGCTCACGGTCAGGTTGAAGGCCGTCGTCGGGTCGGCCGTGTCATAGTCGACCTCGAGGAAGAGGTCGTTGCCCCAGATGCCGGGATCCGGGGCCGTGGCCTCATCGACCTGCCGGCCGGCGCTGACCGTGAAGACGGTCGCCCCGGCGGCGGGCTGGGCCCTGAGCGTGACGCTGGCGGCGGTCGCCGGGGCCGTCGACGAGCTCGCCGAGGTGGTGTCGGCAACCCGCACGGCCCAGCATTCGCTGCCGCCATTGATGAAGAACTGCTGGATCGCGTAGCTGGCCTCGCTCGCGGGATCGAGCCCGCCGAACTCGCGCTCGAGGTCGGCCATGCCGAACAGCTGCACGGGCTTCCCAAGCGGCCCGCGCGCGAAGCGGTCGACGAACGCCGCCACCGAGGTGGCGACGCCGGTGATGGTTCGCACGCCGCTCGGGATCTCCTCGATATAGACGCCTGGGTAGGTCGGTTTGACCGGCATCGGGGAGGCTCCCGTTCTCTGGGGTGGTGCTCAGGGGGTTGGCTGGCAGAGCATGGCGTCATGCCGGGGCCGATGGCGATGGCTGCCGGCGACATTCTCGCCGCGGGTATCGTCGAAGAAGCAGGGGGTGGGTGTGGAGCTGCCGCCAGGCAGGGGCGCCGGGCAGAGGGCGAAGGCGGTTCACAGCCTCGACCATCCGAAGGCAACCGACAGCTCGCAGATCATCGTCTCCGGCAACCGTCGCACTCCCGCTGACGCAGGGCCAACCAACCGAAGAACTAAGACGCTTTTTGGGCGCTTGCTCCTTCATTATCGACTACCAGAAAGCCTGGGGCCTCTCAAGGGGAACAAACCGAGAGGTCGGGGCGAGAACTTGCACCGAACACCCCGAGTTGTTGCCGGTTACCTGCCGGCGATTGGCCGACGCCTACTGCGTCGCCTGGTTGGCGCCGGCCCGTGCATCCCGACGGGCGGTCAGGCGGCGAGCAGATCGCGCCTGACCGCCGCCAGCGCCGCCTCGAAGGGCTGCCTGTCGCCAAGTGCGCGGGCCAGCACCAGGGCACCCTGGAGGCGGGCCAGGGCGTCCGTTGCCGCCCGCCCGGCCGCGACGGGCTCGGCGCCGGTCTCGACGAGCGCCCTGGTCAGCGCAGCGAGCCAGTCGCGCACGATCGCACCGACCGCCGCGGCGAGGCCCGTGTCCGGCGGCCCGATCAGCATGCTGGCGATCAGGCAGGGCCGCCGGCCGCCCTGGTAGAGCGCCTCGACGGCCTCGAGCATGGCGTCGATCCGGGCCTCGCGCGGGCCCGGCCGGCCGAGCGGCTCGACTACCGCTGCACCGGCCCAGGCCCTGGCGCGCTCGATCACCGCCGCCGCCATGTCCGTCTTGCCGCCGGGGAAATAGTGATAGAGGCTGGACTTGTTGAGCCCGGTGGCACGGCCGATATCGGCAAGGCTCACGCCTTCGAACCCGCCCTGGCGGAAGAGCTCGAAGAGCCGGTCGATGATCTCGTCTTTGGATGTCGTCGGTCGCATCACCGTCCCGGTCGTGCTGGCCGCCCTCAACCTGCCGCCCGCAGCGCGGCGAGTTCCGCCTCGAGTGCCGCGATCCGTTCGTCCCGCTTCGCCAGCGCCGCCGCCACGTCTGCCGCATCGAACTTCTGCGGGATATGCTGCGGGCAGTTGGCGTCCCAGGCCAGGACCTCGAAGACGATCACCTGCTCCGGCTTCGCCCGGTAGCCCTCGGGCATCAGCCGGGCAACCAGCTCCGGATCGTCCTCGACCACCCGGGCGCGCCCCCAGATCTTGATCCGCCGCCGATGGGTGTAGTCCATCAGGAAGAGATAGGCCTTCGGGTTCTCGGCGAGGTTGCCGGTCGTGATGTATTGCCGGTTGCCCTTGAAGTCGACGAAGGCGATCGTCCGCTCGTCGAGCACCCTGAGGAACCCGGGCGGGCCGCCGCGATGCTGCACATAGGGCTGGCCGTCGGCGCTGGCCGTGGCCAGATAGGCGCTCTCGCGGCTCTCGACATAGGCCTTGAGCCCGTCGTCGATCACCTCGCCCATGCTCCGGCCCGCATAGGCATGGCGCGAGCCCTTGCGCGTCTGCGCTGCCTTGATCGCCGGGCTGAAGGCGAGATCGATGCCCTGGGTCATGGTCGCTCTCCCGTCATGGAGCGAAGAAGGGAAGGGGCGGGGCCGGCGCAGCGGCCGGCCCCTGCTGCCGGCTCAGGCCGCCCGCGCGGCACCGGCGTCGATCGCCGGGAAGTCGATCTCCGTGCCGAGCGCCTCGTTGACGTAGTTGGTCAGCGTGTTGAGCGCCACGTGCACGATGATCTCGACGATCTCGGCATCACCGTAGCCGGCCGCCCGGACCGTCTCGACGGCGGTTTCGCCCACCTGGCCCCGCGCCTCGACGAGGGCGACGGCGAAGCGCACGGCCGCATCAGCCTTCGCGTCGGTCGACCCGCCCTCCCGGTTGGCCGCGAGCTCCGTGGCATCGAGCTTCAGGAGCCTGCCGCCGACGAAGGAGTGCGCGGCGAGGCAGTAGGCGCAGCCATTGACCCCGGCGACCGCCAGCGCGATCCGCTCCCGCGTCTTGGGATCAAGCACCCCTTTGCCGAGGGCGCCGGAAAGCCCGAGCCAGCCTTCGAGCGCCGCCGGGCTGGTCGCCACCAGCCGGAACAGGTTCGGCACCGAGCCGAGCTGCTTCTTCACCCCTTCGAGCAACGGCCGCGCCGCTTCCGGTGCGTCTTCGATGGTCCTGGGCGTAGGTACGATCGACATCTCGGTTCCTTTAAGCCAAACGTTCGGTCCACAATTGAACCGAACGTTTGGTACATAGGAAGGGCACCATGCTGCGCAAGGTGGCACCTGCAGATTTTTCCGAGATGAGCGAGGCCGCCGGCGGCGGGTCCCGGTTCAGCTCATGCGGCGGCGCGGGCGCAGAAGCAGGAGGCGCCGACGGAGCGGTCCGCCCGGGCCTCGGCCAGCGCCAGGCGCTGCCGGATCACCTGGCCCTCGAGCGTCTCGCCGGCCCCCTTCGCCACGAGGCAGTCGTTCAGCCCGCGCAGACTCCAGACATTGTCGGGATGGACCTGCGCCCGGCTCAGCGTGCCGCCGAGCCCGAGGTCCTCGCGGTAGACCGCCTCGGCCTCCTTGATGCGGCCCTGCTCGAGCAGGAGTGCGCCGAGCGCGTGGCGGGTCGGCTGCATCCAGCCCCAGGGCTCGTCGTAGGGGAGGGCGTCCTCCAGCGCCACGGCGTCGCGCAGCCGCGCGAAGGCCCGGTCATGGTTGCCCTTGCGGTACTCGATCTCGCCCTCGAGCATCGCCTCGGCGACGGCGAGCTGCTCGTGACAGAGCACGTTGTGCATGCGCCGCGTCTCGGGGATCCGCTCGCGTGCGGCGAGGAAGAGTGCCTGCTCCGCTTCGGCCCGGTCCACCTCGCCGAGGGCGGCATGGGCCACGCCCTTCGCGTAGTGCAGCGTCGCCGTGAGGTTGCTGTAGAGCTCCCGGTCCTCGGGCAGCTTCTCCTCGACGAGCTGACGCCAGCGGCCGAAGCGGATCAGCACATGCACCCAGACCGCCATGTAGCTCTCGAAGAAATCGCCAAAGGGCGGCGACGGCACGCGCAGCAGGTCCTCTGGCGTGACCTCCACCAGCTCCCGCGCGGCGGTCCAGGCCGCTTCGAACTGGCCGAGGAACATCGCCCCGTAGACGGCGAAATGGTAATTGTGGATGCGATAGCCGGTATAGATCGTGAACACGCCGCGCCGGTCGAGCGCCTTGCGGTCGACCTTCGTTGCCCGCCAGTTCCAGTGGAAGACGTCACTGTAATTGCCGCACTGGATGTCGATATGCGTCGGCATGTGGATGAGGTGCCCGGCGTCCGGCACCAGCTCGCGGAGCGCATCCCCCGCCTTCAGCGCCTTCTCGGGGAAGGGCGACATCTCCATCAGATGGACATAGAGGTGCAGGAGGCCCGGGTGCCGCATGGCGCGCGGGTCGTTGTCGAGTGCTGCCTCCAGCACGGAAGCCGCTTCCAGCGTGCCGGCATTCCCGGCCGGCTGTCCCGTCACCTGGTCCCACATGCGCCAGGGTGTGCGGTTCATGATGGCTTCGGCGAAGAACGCCCGCAGATCGAGGTCGTCCAAAAACCGCTCATGCACCCCCCGCATGGCATTGGCGAAGTCGTCGTTCCAGCTGCGCATCACGTCGCGCTCTTCCGGCTCGCGCTGCGGATAACGTGCCGTCAGCGCCTCGATCAGGGCGCGCTCCCCAGCGCTGACCGAATCGACGAGTGCCAGCGCTGCCTGCGTCGCGTCGAAGGCCTCGGCGAGCGAATCCCGCTGCATCCGCTCGTCGCGCAGTTCCCAGGGCAGGTTGTAGTTCGGCCCGACGGCATAGGCGACGCCCCAATGCGCCATGGCGCAGCCCGGGTCCGCCACCAGCGCCTTCTTGAAGCAGTCGATGGCTTCGTCATGGAAATAGGCGAAGCACCAGACCAGCCCGCGATCGAACCAGAGCTGCGCCTCCGGCGAGGTCGTCGTCACCTTGCGCGAGTAGACGTCGACGTCATAATAGGCCATCTGCCGGTCCCCCCGTGTTTCGGCCAGACTAGCGCAAATCACGAAACCTGTCGCACGACAGGAAGCCCAGGTGGAACCCTGACGGATTGCCCGCCGGTCTACGCCGGCTGCCAGAGCTCGACCGGGTTGCCTTCCGGGTCGTTGAGCCAGGCGAAGCGGCCGTTGGGGTAGGTCTCGGGATCGCGCCGCACGGCGATGCCGGCGGCCTCGAGCTGGGCGATCATGGCGTCGAGATCGGCCACCCGGAAGTTCAGCATGAACGGCCTCTCCCGGTCGCCGAAATGGTCGGTGACCCGCTCGAACGGCGCGAACACCGTCTCGCCTTCCGCCTGGCGCCAGCAGGGCGTCTCGTAGTTGCCCGGCACCGGGTCGATGCCGAGATGGGCATGATACCAGGCGGCTAGCATGGCCGGGTCATCGGCCCGGAAGAAGAACCCGCCAAGTCCCAGCACTTTCTCCATAACGCGATCTCCTCGGCCCGAAGCTGGCGCGAGAAGCATGATGGCTTCGCTTCCTGGGGCGGTCCAGCCGATCCGGCAGCATAATCAGTATTGCGAATACCGATTACGGTGCTGCATAGTCGGTACGGCGGACGCAGGCGCCCGGGCGAGGGACGATTCGCTGGTGGAGCCTGCCGATCCTGCCGCATGCGCAGCAAGGGAGACGAACGACATGTCCGAGCAGTGGCTTCCGAGCCTCGTCACGCCCACCCCGCAGGAAGGGTTCGATCTCGCCGTCAAGCTCTCGCGCATGGCGGTCAAGCTGACCCAGCCGTCGGCCGAGGTCAGGGACGCCCTGCGCGGCGGCTATGCGCACGATGCGAGCGACCTGATTGCCGCCTCCCATGTCGTCGCCACGCATTTCCAGACCATCGCCGCCGCCAACGGCTACTGGCGGACCGACCGCGGCTGACACCTCACCCGGACATCCCGGCCCCGATGGCCCGTGGCCTTCGGGGCGGCTGTTCAGCCGGCCGGCCGCGGGCTATGGAGGGGCAAGGCCGCGAACGCTCGAATGTCGAGCCGAACAGGGAGCAAAGCCATGACCCGCATCCTCCACCCGACCCGTCGCCAGTTCACCGGGGCCATGGCCCTGGGTGCCGCCGGCCTGGCCCTGCCGCTCGGCTTCAGCCGCCGGGCCGGGGCCGCCGACCGGCGCATCGCCATGGTCGTGAAGAACCTCGGCAACAGCTATTTCGACGCCTGCGCCAACGGCGCTGCCGAGGCCGCGGAAGAGCTCGGCGGCACCGAGATCATCTACACCGCCTCGACCAAGCCCACCGCCGAGGACCAGATCGCGGTGATCGATTCGCTGATCGCCCAGCGGGTCGACGGCATCATCGTCTCGGCCAACGACGCCAACGCACTCGTCCCGGTCGGCAAGAAGGCGATGCAGCGCGGCATCAAGATGATGTCCTTCGATTCGGCCATCGCCCCGGAGGGCCGCCTCGTCCATCTTTCCGCCTCCTCGACCGACCTGATCGGCGCCAAGCAGGTGCAGATGATCGGCAAGACGCTGAACAACGAGGGCGAGGTGGCGATCCTCTCGGCGGCCTCCACCATGACCAACCAGAACGCCTGGATC
>JAUIID010000211.1 GCA_030431615.1 Alphaproteobacteria bacterium | reverse complement strand
GTTGCGCCCGGACTCGATGCGCTTGGCGATCTCGATCTCGCCCTCGCGGGAGAGCAGCTCGATCGTGCCCATCTCGCGCAGGTACATGCGCACGGGATCGTCGGTGCGGCCGAGATCCTCGTCGCCGATGGTCTGCGTCGTGGTTTCGCTCTCGCTGTCGTCGTCGCCCTCGGCCTCCGCCTCCGGCTTCTCGTTCTCGTTGGCGGCGGCCGTCTCGCCTTCGCTGTTGCCGTCGCCGCCCTCGTCGCCGACGACCCCGATGCCGCGCGATTCGAGCCCCGAGATCAGGTCGTCGATCTGCTCGGGATTGGTTTCGGCGGGCAGCGCCGCATTGAGCTGATCGAGCGTGACGGTGCCCCGCGCCTTGGCCTGGGTCACCAGGCGCCGCAACGCCGGTGCCGACGCCATCAGTGTCTCCAGGGAGGCACCGACGCTGTCATTGTCCTTCGGCTTGGTGGTCACCGCAGCTTTCGCCATGCACCCTCGCTCCGCCTGTCAAATTCCGCCGTTTCGGCCGGCTCCATGCCGTGCCAGCCGCATCCGCTACGCATTTTTTCCGGGGCACGGCGAACGGGACGGGGCAGCAACGTGCCACACCGTCCCCTACCTCCTGCCAGGCGCCCCGAAAAATTCAGCCTCGTGTCGCCATTTCGTCACAAATCCTCGCCGCTCGATGCCGCTCGATCGGCTCCGGGTGGTCGTGCCACCGCTCTCAGCTCTCGTCGTCCGTCCTCTCGTTCAGCAGGCGATCGAAGCGTCGACCTGCCAACTCGTCCCTGTGCCCGCCGCCGATATCCACGGCGAAAGCCTCGGCTTCGCTGCGCCGCGCTGTCCGCAGGCGCAGGTTCTCCAGCATGCGACCGAGCAACTCGTCGATGCCGGCCTCCTCGTCGACGGTCCGCGCCAGGATGGCGAAACGCTCCCGGGCCTGTTCGACGACCACAGCAAAACCGTAGCGGGTCAGATGGTTGCGCAGGTCCACCGCGTCAAGGTGGTCCGTGGCGGCGAACCAGTTGAGAAGCTCGCGGCGTGCCGTATCGGCATCAGGGTGATCGAAGGGAATCGCCGCCAGATCCTCGCCGAAGGAGTCGAGCAGTGCCGGCTGCTCCAGGAAGGCGCCGAGGAGCTCGAGATTGGCATCCCGCGCCCGGCTGGCGAGCGACGAGGCGAGCCGGGCGGCACCGACGCCGCCCCAGCCCGGCCGGCCGGTGGCGGTGCCGCGGGCGTCGCCGCGGCCACGTCCGGACGGGCGACCGCCGGACGTCCCCCGCCCGTTGACCGCCTGGCGCAGCTCGTAGAGGAGACCGTCGAACAGCGATTGCAGCCCGTCGGCCAGGCTGCGATCGCCGGCGAGCCGGACGAAATCGAGGAGACGGTGGCGGAGCCCGGCGATCTGCTCCGGCGTCTCGGCGGGGCCGGCACTGTGCTCGACCTGCCAGATCATCCGTGACAACGGCACTGCCGTCCGGACGAGCTGCTCGAGCGCGGGGCGGCCGCTCGTGCGCAGCAGGCTGTCCGGGTCCTCGCCTGCCGGCAGCACGATGAAGCGGAGCGTCTGGCCGCCGGTCATGATCGGCAGGGCGCGGCGGATCATGCGCATGGCGGCGGCGAGCCCCGCGTCATCGCCGTCGAGGCAGACAAAGGGCTCGTCGGCATGCCGCCAGAGCAGGCGGAGCTGCTCCTCGTTCACGGCAGTACCCAAGGGTGCTGTGGTGTTCTCGAAGCCGGCGCCCGCCATGGCGATGACGTCGAGATAGCCCTCGACGATGAAGATTTCGTGGCGCTCGCGGGCCGGCTTCGCTGCCAGATCGAAGCCGTAGAGCAGGCTGCCCTTGTGAAAGAGAGGTGTTTCCGACGTATTCAGGTACTTGGCCCGCGCCTCGCCGAGGGCGCGGCCGCCGAATCCGACCAGCCGGCCGCGCTGGTCGCGGATGGGGAACATCAACCGGTGGCGGAAGCGGTCATAGGCCGAGCCGCCCTCCTCGGGCAGGCCGACGAGGCCGGCCTCGACCTGCACCACCGCAGGGATGCCCGCCGCCGCCAGCGCCCGGGCCAGGCCGTCGCGGCCGTTCGGCGCGTAACCCAGGGCGAAGCGGTCCTGCAGCGCGAGCGGTACGCCGCGCTGGGCCAGGTAGTCCCGGGCGACCCGGCCCTCAGCCGAGGCGAGACGGCCCTGGAACCAGCGGAGAGCGGCCTCGTTGGCGGCGACCAGCGGTTCGGTCGATGGCCGCTTCGGGCCGGCGGGCTCGCGCAGCGGGGCCGGTATGCCGGTGAGGTCGGAGAGGCGCCGCAGCGCCTCGGTGAAGCCCAGCCCCTCGGTCGCCATGACGAAGTCGATGGCGGTGCCATGCGCGCCGCAGCCGAAGCAGTGATAGTTGCCCTGGTCGGCAAAGACGGTGAACGAGGGCGATTTTTCCTGGTGGAACGGGCAGAGGCCCACATGCTTGTTGCCCCGGCGGATCAGCCGGACCTCGCGGCTGACGATCTCGAGCAGCGGCAGGCGGGCCTTGAAGTCCTCGAGCTGGCCGTCGCTCGCCCTGCCATCGGGGCCCGGCCGGCCGGGCGGACGGCCGTTCAAGACCGCTGCCGCAACGGCGCCGGGCGCAGGCGGTCAGGCGAGGCGGGTGCAGACCCGCCGCTTGGCGCGCGCGAAATCCATCTCGCCATTGTAGCGCTCCTTCAAGGCCGCGATCACCTTGCCGGTATCCTTGAGCCGCTTGGCGCCGACCTCTTCGATCATGCCGTCGACGGCGGCGTCGACCTCGGTCTCGCTCATCCGCCGCGGCAGGAACTGCGTCAGGACGCCGATCTCGGCGGCCTCCTGCTCGGCCTCCTCGAGCCGCGCGCATTCCTCGCAGCGCAGGATCTCGTGCTGGCGCTGGGCCACCATGTCCTGGAGCATGGTTTCGATCGCCCCGTCGTCCAGCTCCTCGGCGGCGCCGGACTCGCGGGCGCAATGATCGCGCTCCTTCAGGGCGGCCAGCACCAGGCGCAGCGTCGCTGCGGTCTCGACATCCGGTGCTTCCCGCAATGCCGTGGCAAGACGCTCTCTCAACACGACCACGAACTCCCGGCCATGATCAACGACCTCTCGAACTGGGGCGGCAGCATCAGGGGCCGCCGCTCGATTGTTGGTTTCCGCCCTATTCCGCCCCGGCCTCTCGCCACATGCGATTTCGGCCAGGTTCTCCGCCCACCGCCCGGTGGCCTCGCTTGACGGTTCCTTGCACAATGCTACAAACCGCCCCGGCGCGGACCCACCGGCCGGCCCCAGGGCCACGCCCGGGAGTTTCGCCCACCCAGTCGTCGGGTTCCAGCGTGCAAGCTTCGAACCCCGGCGCGGCGGCCCGACTTTCTACGTAGATTGGCCCAGCGATGCAAGCAGGTGCGACCGCACCCTCGGCCGTCCTGGCTCTCGAGGACGGGACGATTTTGGCCGGCCGAGGCTTTGGCGGCACAGCCGTCGTCACAGGCGAGCTGGTCTTCAACACGGCCATGACCGGCTACCAGGAGATCCTCACCGATCCGTCCTACGCCGGACAGATCGTCACGTTCACGTTTCCTCATATAGGCAATGTCGGCACCAATGACGAGGATCGCGAAGCGCTGACCCCGGTGGTCAAGGGCCTCGTGACCCGTGCCAAGGTGACGCGGCCCTCGAGCTGGCGCGATCGGCTCGACCTCGTCGGCTGGCTCGAGCGCCACGGCATTCCCGGCATCGCCGGTGTCGATACGCGGCGCGTCACCGCGCGGCTGCGCGACCGCGGCGCCCTGCGCGCCTGCCTCGCCCATGATCCGGCCGGCATCGCCGAGCCCGAGGCGCTGGTCGAGCGGGCAAGAGGCTGGCCGGGGCTCGTCGGCATGGACCTCGCGAGCGAGGTGTCGGCACGGCAGCGCTATGGCTGGCAGGAAGCGGCCTGGAGCCCGGAGGGCGGCTACGGCGTCAGCGACGGCAGCGGCCCGCATGTCGTGGTGGTCGACTACGGCATCAAGCACAACATCCTGCGCTCGCTCGCCGCCCGCAACTGCCGGGTGACGGTGGTGCCGGGCACCGCCTCGGCCGAGGCGGTGCTGGCGCTGGAGCCGGACGGCGTGGTTCTCGGCAACGGGCCGGGCGATCCGGCGGCGACCGGGGTCCACGCCGTGCCGGAGATCCGGCGGCTGCTCGACGCGGGCAAGCCGCTCTTCGGCATCTGCCTCGGCCACCAGATGCTCGGCCTGGCGCTGGGTGCCCGGACGGAGAAGATGTCCTTCGGCCATCACGGCGCCAACCACCCTGTCCAGGACCTGGGCACCGGCAAGGTCGAGATCACCAGTCAGAACCACGGCTTCGCCATCGCCGACGGCGACCTGCCGGACAATGTCGAGGTGACCCATCGCTCGCTCTTCGATGCGACGATCCAGGGCATCCGCATCAAGGACCGTCCGGTCTACGCCGTGCAGTATCATCCCGAGGCGTCACCGGGGCCGCAGGACAGCCAGTACCTGTTCGACCGCTTCCTCGACGACGTCCGCCGACAGCCTTAGAAAACCGATGCCCAAACGCACCGACATCCACTCGATCCTGCTGATCGGGGCCGGCCCGATCGTCATCGGCCAGGCCTGCGAGTTCGACTATTCGGGCACGCAGGCCCTGAAGGCGCTGCGCGAGGAGGGCTACCGGGTCATCCTCGTCAACTCCAACCCGGCGACGATCATGACCGATCCGGAGCTGGCGGACGCGACCTATATCGAGCCGATCACCCCGGCGATCGTCGCCAAGATCATCGAGAAGGAGCGCCCCGACGCGCTCCTGCCGACAATGGGCGGGCAGACGGCGCTCAATGTCGCGCGCGCCCTCGACGAGGACGGCACGCTCGCCCGCTTCGGCTGCGAGCTGATCGGCGCCTCGCGGGCGGCGATCGACAAGGCCGAGGACCGCGAGCTCTTCCGCCGGGCGATGGTCGAGATCGGCCTCGCCATGCCGATGAGCATCATCGCGCACAGCCTGGCCGAGGCCAGGGAGGCGGTCGAAGAGACCGGCCTGCCGGCGATCATCCGCCCGTCCTTCACCCTCGCCGGCACCGGCGGCGGCATCGCCTACAACCGGGAGGAGTTCGAGCAGATCGTCGCCAGCGGGCTCGAGGCCTCGCCGATCACCCAGGTGCTCGTCGAGGAGTCGGTCCTCGGCTGGAAAGAGTACGAGATGGAGGTGGTGCGGGACAGGAAGGACAACTGCATCATCATCTGCTCGATCGAAAATGTGGATCCCATGGGCATCCACACCGGCGACAGCATGACGGTGGCCCCTGCCCTGACGCTGACCGACAAGGAATACCAGCTGATGCGGACGGCTTCGATCGCCGTCCTGCGCGAGGTCGGGGTCGACACGGGCGGCTCGAACGTGCAGTTCGCCATCGACCCGAAGACCGGGCGGATGGTGGTGATCGAGATGAACCCCCGGGTCTCGCGCTCCTCGGCCCTGGCGTCGAAGGCGACGGGCTTCCCGATCGCCAAGGTCGCGGCCAAGCTCGCCGTCGGCTACACGCTGGACGAGATCCAGAACGACATCACCGGCGCCACGCCGGCCTCGTTCGAGCCGACCATCGACTACGTGGTCACGAAGATCCCGCGCTTCGCCTTCGAGAAGTTTCCCGAGACCGAGCCCCTGCTCACCACCTCGATGAAGTCGGTGGGCGAGGTCATGGCGATCGGCCGGACCTTCAAGGCATCGCTGCAGAAGGCGCTGCGCAGCCTCGAGAACGGCCTGACCGGGCTCGACGAGCTGCCGATGGAGGCCGGCGCCGACCCGCACGAGTTCCTGCAGCGCGAGCTCGCCCGGCCGACCCCGGACCGGTTCCGGGTGGCGGCCGACGCCATCCGCGCCGGGCTCGAGCTTTCGGTCATCCAGCGCATCACCGCCTTCGACCCCTGGTTCCTCGAGCAGCTCGAGGAGCTGGTGGCGACCGAGTCCCGGGTCCGAGCCCAGGGCCTGCCGAGGGACGCTGCCGGCTGGCTCGAGCTGAAGGCCGACGGGTTCGGCGATGCGCGGCTGGCGAAGCTGACCGGCACCGCCGAGGCCGAGGTGCGCCGGCTTCGGCATGCGGCCGGCGTGCATCCCGTCTTCAAGCGGGTCGACACCTGTGCCGCCGAGTTCCAGGCGCGCACGCCCTACATGTACAGCGCCTACGAGAAGGGCTTGTGGGATGGCAGCCCGGCCGAGTGCGAGAGCCGGCCGTCCGATTGCCGGAAGGTCCTGA
Source organism: Alphaproteobacteria bacterium (assembly GCA_030431615.1). GTDB lineage: Bacteria > Pseudomonadota > Alphaproteobacteria > Geminicoccales > Geminicoccaceae > SLRI01. The sequence continues at coordinate 3,436 of JAUIID010000211.1, read as the reverse complement.
TCCTGGGCAGCGGCCCGAACCGGATCGGCCAGGGCATCGAGTTCGACTATTGCTGCGTGCATGCCGCCTTCGGCCTCAAGGAGGCCGGCTTCGAGACCATCATGGTCAACTGCAACCCGGAGACCGTCTCGACCGATCCGGACACGTCCGACCGGCTCTATTTCGAGCCGCTCACGGCCGAGAACGTGATCGAGATCGCCCGCGTGGAAGCCAGCCGGGGCGAGCTTCTCGGTGCCATCGTCCAGCTCGGCGGGCAGACGCCCTTGAAGCTCGCGGCGGCGTTGCAGGAGGCCGGGATCGCCATTCTCGGCACCTCGCCGGACGCCATCGATCTCGCCGAGGACCGTGACCGCTTCCAGCGCCTGCTCAACGAGCTCGGCCTGCGCCAGCCGGCCAACGCCATCTGCCGTGACGAGCAGGAGGCGGTCGAGCGGGCCGCCGAGCTCGGCGTGCCGCTGGTCATCCGGCCGTCCTACGTGCTCGGCGGGCGGGCGATGCGCATCGTCCACTCGCTCGACGACGTCCGCCAGTTCGCGGCCGAGGCGGCGGTGGCGGCCGAGCACGGCACGATCCTGCTCGACCGCTACCTGCAGGATGCCATCGAGGTGGATGTCGACGTGCTCGCCGACGGCGAGACGGTGGTCGTGACCGGCATCATGGAGCACATCGAGGAGGCCGGCATCCATTCGGGCGACAGCGCCTGCTCGCTGCCGCCCTATTCCATCGGTGCCGCCGTGATCGCCGAGATCCGCAGCAGTGCGGAGGCGCTGGCCCGGGCCCTCGACGTCAGGGGGCTGATGAACGTGCAGATGGCAGTGCAGGGCGAGACCGTCTTCATCATCGAGGTGAACCCCAGGGCCAGCCGCACGGTGCCGTTCGTCGCCAAGGCCATCGGCACGCCGATCGCGAAGATCGCGGCCCGCATCATGGCCGGCGAGCGGCTTGCCGACTTCCGGGTCAATGGCGGCCCTGTGGGCCATGTCGCGGTCAAGGAGGCGGTCTTCCCGTTCGCCCGCTTCCCGGGCGTCGACCTCCTGCTCGGCCCGGAGATGAAGTCGACCGGCGAGGTGATGGGCCTCGATCGCGACTTCGGCACGGCCTTCGCCAAGTCGCAGCTCGCCGCCGGCGTGGCCCTGCCCGCCGCCGGGCGGGTCTTCGTCTCGGTCCGCGACGAGGACAAGGAGCGGGCCGTCCGGCTCGCCGCCGACCTCGCCGCGCTGGGCTTTACCCTGGTGGCGACGCACGGCACCGCGGCCGCAATCGAGGCTGCCGGCCTCGCCGTCGAGACGGTGAACAAGGTGCACGAAGGCCGGCCGCACATCGTGGACCTGATCAAGGACGAGGCGATTGCGATCCTCATCAACACCTCGGGCGGGCAGCAGGCGACCAGGGACAGTTTCAGCCTGCGTCGTGCGGCCTTGATGGCCAAGCTGCCCTACTATACGACGGTCTCCGGGGCTCGCGCTCTGGTTGAGGGTCTCAAGCGCCTGCAGCAGGGTGAGCTGGCCGTTGCGCCATTGCAATCCTACGTGGCGCACTTAAACTAACCGTCGACGACGTACGTCGCACCGTCGGATGCGGCCACGTCGATCTAGCCATTTCTATTGGAACGATAGCTGTCATGGTTACCAAGATCCCGATGACACCGGAGGGGCACACTCGACTGGGCGCGGAGCTGAAGCGCCTCAAGAATGTCGAGCGGCCGGCCGTGATCAAGGCGATCGCGGAGGCGCGCGAGCACGGTGATCTTTCGGAAAACGCCGAGTATCACGCCGCGCGCGAACGCCAGGGCTTCATCGAGGGCCGGGTGATGGAACTCGAGGACAAGCTGGCGCGTGCCGAGGTCATCGACGTATCGGCACAATCCGGCAGCAAGGTGGTGTTCGGCGCCAAGGTGAAGCTGGTCGACGAGGAGACCGACGAGGAGATCCTCTACCAGATCGTCGGGCCCGAGGAGGCGGAGATCCAGCAGGGGCTGCTGTCGATCGCCTCGCCGCTCGCCCAGGCCCTGCTCGGCAAGGAAGCCGGCGACAGCGTCGAAGTGACGACGCCCCGCGGCGTCCGCTATTTCGAGATCCTGTCGGTCGGGTTCGGCGAGGTCGAGGCGGCGCAGTAGGGGGCTCGTCCTCGCCATGGGCAGTGAACGGCATACCCGGCTTCTGATCATCGGCTCCGGCCCGGCGGGCTACACGGCCGCCGTCTATGCGGCGCGGGCCAATCTGAAGCCGATCCTGGTGCAGGGGCTGCAGCCGGGCGGCCAGCTCTCGATCACCACCGACGTCGAGAACTACCCGGGCTTCGCCGAGGCGATCCAGGGCCCCTGGCTGATGGAGCAGATGGCGGCGCAGGCCACCAATTGCGGCGCCGAACTGGTCTTCGACATCATCACCGAGGTCAATCTCGACGGCCCGCCATTCCGGGCGAAGGCCGACAGCGGCGACGTCATCGTCGCCGACAGCCTGATCATCGCCACCGGTGCGGTGGCGCGCTGGCTCGGCCTGCCGTCGGAGCAGCACTTCCAGGGACACGGCGTCTCGGCCTGCGCCACCTGCGACGGCTTCTTCTTCCGCGGCAAGCCGGTGGCGGTCGTCGGCGGTGGCAACACCGCCGCCGAGGAGGCGCTCTATCTCGCCCAGATGTGCGAGAAGGTGACGCTGATCCATCGCCGCGACTCCCTGCGCGCGGAGAAGATCCTGCAGGACCGCGTCTTCGCCCACCCCAGGATCGAGGTGCTCTGGGATCACGTGGTCGACGAGGTGCTGGGCTCGGCGACACCGAAGTCGGTGACCGGCCTGCGCGCGCGCCATGTGTCGACCGGCGCCACCACCGAGCTCGCCCTCGAGGGCGTCTTCATCGCCATCGGCCACGATCCGGCGACCGAGCTCTTCAAGGGCCAGCTCGAGATGGATGGCGAGGGCTATCTCGTCACCGCCCCCGACAGTACAAGAACCGGCATCCCGGGCGTCTTCGCCGCGGGCGACGTGCAGGACAAGATTTATCGACAGGCGGTAACCGCGGCCGGCACCGGCTGCATGGCGGCCCTCGAGGCCGAGCGGTTTCTCGCCTCGCACGAATAGGCGCCTGTCCAGACCGGGCGGCGGCAAGACCGCCCTGGAGATCGGGGCCAGGAGATCGGGGAATGATGGACTGGGACCGGGTGCGCATCTTCCACGCGGTGGCGGGTGCCGGCAGCTTCACGCGGGCGGCCGACCGGCTGGGCCTGAGCCAGTCGGCGATCAGCCGGCAGATCGGCGCGCTCGAGGCGACCATCGGCACGCCGCTCTTCCACCGGCATGCACGGGGCCTGATTCTGACCGAGCAGGGCGACGTGCTGCTCGAGGCCGCGAACGAGGTCGCCAAGCGCCTGGCGGCCGTCGAGACGACGCTCGGCGAGGTGCGTGACGAGGCAGCGGGCCATCTGCGCGTCAACACCACG
>JAUIID010000210.1 GCA_030431615.1 Alphaproteobacteria bacterium | reverse complement strand
CGCCCAGGCGTTGCGCGCGCGAGAACATGGAAGAATAGGTGAACTCCTCGAAGATCACCGTGTCGCCCGGCTCGAGCAGCAGGTCGTTGACCAGATCGATGCCCTGCAGCGAGCCCGAGGTGATGAGGATGTCGTCGGCGGTGCAGGAGGCGCCGCGCAGCCGGTTCAGCTTGCCGGCGACGAACGCCCGAAGACCCTCGAAGCCGAGCGGGTTTTGGCCCTGGTTGTAGACGGCGAGGTCGGCGCCGTGCCGCCTGATCACCGCCGCCGCGGCTTCGGCCAGCGCTTCGGTCGGAACCTCGTCCCGGTCGTTGTGGCCGACCGCAAAATTGTACCTCACCGGGGGAGACCAGGGCTGGGCCGGTGACGGGAGGTTGCCCCGGAAGCTCGACGTGTAGCGGAAGCCGGCAGTGTCTCTGGTCATTGTTCCATCCCCGATATGGCGAGCCGTGTTCGGACAGTTGGCGAAGGAAAGCAATCCCGGGCGTACACCTGTCCCGCCTGGTGCGAGCCTGCCCGCGCCCAAGACGGTTGTGAGCGACGGCGACCTTCGGCTAGGGTTTTTCTTGCAGGGCAGGTGGGAGGCGCTGGCTTTTGGCCGAAGGCACGCTCGAGGTTAGGATCTGGCGCGGCGGGGACGAGGGATCGTTCGGCGCCTATGCGGTGCCGGCCCGCGAGAACCAGACGGTGCTCGATGTGGTGACCGAGGTGCAGCGGCGCTTCGAGCCGTCGCTCGCCTATCGCTTTTCCTGCCGGGTCGGCGTCTGCGGCTCCTGTGCCATGACCATCAACGGCACGCCGCGCTGGACCTGTCGCACGCATGTGAAGCGGGTGGCCCCTGAGGGCCGGCTGACCATCGAGCCCTTGCGCAACATGAAGCGGGTGAAGGACCTCGCCTGCGACATGGACGGCTTTCTCGACAAGTGGGCCAGTGTCGGCACGTTCGAGGGCACCGCGACGCGGGCCGACCCGCCGGCCGCCCTCGACCCGGCGAACCCGGCGCGGCAGGAGGTCGACGCCGCCATCCAGTGCATCAATTGTGCCGTCTGCTACGCGGCCTGCGACGTGGTGGCCTGGGACCCGCATTATCTCGGGCCGGCCGCACTCAACCGGGCCTGGACGCTCTACAACGACGCCCGTGTGGCCGACCGGGGGGCGGTGCTCGAGAGTGCCCTGCAGCCGGGCGGCTGCCACACCTGCCACAGCCATGGCGCCTGCACCGAGCACTGCCCGGTGGGGCTCAGCCCGACCGCCAGCATTGCCGGGCTGAAACGGGCCAGCCTGCTCTCGATGCTCAAGGGCGGGCGCGCGTGAGCGAGGCGAGGCTCTTCGCCCTGCAGCGGCTGACGGCGCTGGTCATGGCGCCACTCGTGCTCGTCCATCTCGTGCTCATCGTCTACGCGGTGCAGGGCGGGCTGACCGCCGGCGAGATCTTGGAGCGCACGCGGGGCAGCTTCTTCTGGGGGCTCTTCTACGGCGCGTTCGTCCTGATGGCGGCCATCCATGCGCCGATCGGGCTGCGCAACGTGCTGCGCGAATGGACCGGCCTCGGCCGGCGGCCGATCGACTGGCTCATGGTGGCCTTCGGCCTCCTCCTGCTGCTGCTCGGCTGGCGCGCGGTGGTGGCGGTCGTGGGCGGCGGCGCATGAGGCGGGGGCCCGGCTGGTGGGCGGCCATGGGCCACCGGCTCTCGGGCCTGGCGCTCGCGGCCTTCCTGCCCTTGCACTTCCTGATGCTGGGCCAGGCGCTGGGTGGCGCCGAAGCGCTGGAGAGCTCGCTGAAGATCGCCGCGCTGCCGTTGGTCAAGCTTGCCGAGTTCGGCCTCGTCGTCGCGCTTGCCGTGCATCTCGCCTTCGGGCTCCGGGTGCTCGCGATCGAGTTCCTGCCCTGGCCGGCCAAAGACGGGCTCAGGCTGCGGCTGGTCTATCTCGGGCTCGCCGCCACGGCACTGGTCGGCATCGCGTTTGCCGTGAGTGTCGCCTGATGCGGGTCGAGGAGAGCCGCTGCGACATCCTCATCCTGGGCTCGGGCGGGGCCGGGCTCTTCGCGGCGCTGCATGCGGCCAAGGCCGACCCGGCGCTCGACATCGTCATTGCCGTCAAGGGCCTGCTCGGCAAGAGCGGCTGCACGCGGATGGTCCAGGGCGGCTACAACGTGGCGCTGGCCGCCGAGGACAGCATCGAGCGGCATTTCATGGACACCATTGTCGGCGGCAAGTGGCTGCCGCGCCAGGACCTCGCCTGGCGGCTCTGCACCGGGGCGATCGAGCGGGTGCGCGAGCTCGAGAATGAGGTCGGCTGCTTCTTCGACCGCAACCCGGACGGCAGCCTCCACCAGAAGGCGTTCGCCGGGCAGAGCTTCGATAGGACGGCGCACAAGGGCGACCTCACCGGCATCGAGATCATCAACCGGCTGATGGAGCAGGTCCGCTCGCGGGCCGTGCGGCGGCTCGAGGAGCACCGGGCGATCGAGCTGATCCCGGCGGCGGACGGCTCGGGACTCGCGGGCGTGCTGCTGATCGACATCCGCAGCGGTGCGTACCGCTTCGTCCGGGCGAAGGCGGTGCTGCTCGCCACCGGTGCGGGCCCCACCATGTATCTCTACCACACGCCATCGGGCGACAAGACCTGCGACGGGCTCGCCATGGCGCTGCGCCTCGGCCTGCCGCTGCGCGACATGGAGATGGTGCAGTTCCACCCGACGGGGCTGCTCGGCGGGCCGCACACGCGGATGACCGGGACCGTGCTCGAGGAGGGGCTGCGGGGCGCCGGCGGGCATATCCTGAATGGCGCAAAGGAGCGCTTCCTCGCCGGCTACGACCCGGCCGGCGAGCGGGCGACCAGGGACGTGGTCAGCCGCGGCATCTATGCCGAGATGCGCGCCGGGCGGACGACGCCGATGGGCGGAGTCTACATCTCGATGGGGCATCTGGGCACGGAGAAGGTAGCCGGCATGTTCCCCGGCATGGTCAAGCGCTGCGCCGATTGCGGCTTCGACCTTGCCGGCGGGCTGGTCGAGGTGGTGCCGACCGCGCACTACATGATGGGCGGGGTCGAGTTCGAGATCGACGGCTCGACCGCGGTGCCCGCACTCTTCGCCGCCGGCGAGGATTGCGGCGGGGTGCACGGCGCCAACCGGTTGGGCGGCAACGGGGTTGCCAATTCCACCGTCTATGGCGGCATCGCCGGCGACAGCATGGCAAGCTTCGTCGCCCGCGAGGGGGTGTGGCGCGAGCCGGACAGGAACGTCATCGAGGCCGGTATTGCCCGGGCGGAACGTCCGTTCGAGCGGACGCCGGGCGATCTCGCCGGGCTTCGGGACCGGCTGGCGCAGGTGATGTGGGACGATGTGGGGGTGATCCGCGACGCGGAGGGCATCGAGCGCGGGCTCGCCGGAGTCGCCGACTGCCGGGAGGCGCTCCTCGCCCAGGGTGTGGTCGATGGCGACCGGCGCTTCAACCTGACCTGGCACGACTGGCTCAATCTCGAGAGCCTGCTCGACCTCTCCGAGGTCATCGGCCGGGCGGCACTCGCCCGGGACGACAGCCGGGGTGCGCATTTCCGTGAGGATTTCCCGGAGACCGGGGTGCTCGAGACCTCGGCCTATACCCGCATCCGCCGCGACGGCGACACGCTTCGGCTGGACACGGCCTCGGTCGCCTTCGATATCGTGGCACCGGGCCAGAGCCTGATCGAGGGTGCCGTCGGCGCCCCGCCGGCGGCTGCAACCGTGGGGAGCCCCGCATGATCGCGCACGAACAGGTGGAGACCGCCGCCTACGAGATCATGAAGAAGGCGGCGATCGACATCCCCGAGGACTATCTCGGGGGTGTGAAGGGCATGATCGACCTCGAGACGGGCGATCTCTCGAGCTTCGTTTTGAAGTCGATGGTCGACAACTGGGAGGCCGCCACCGAGGACCGGCGGCCGATGTGCGCCGATACCGGGCTGCCGCGCTACTACGTCAAGGTCGGCAACGAGGCCCGGGTGGCGGGCGGCTTCTGCGGCGTCGAGGAGGCGCTGCGCTCGGCGACGGCCCGGGCGACGCAGGACGTGCCGCTCCGGCCGAACCGGGTGCATCCGCTCTGGCGGACCGAGCACAACAACAATGTCGGCATCAACGCGCCCGAGATCGAGTGGAGCTTCGAGCCGGACGCCGACTGGATCGACGTCACCACCGTGCACAAGGGCGGGCTCTTCGGCACGGACTACCGGATGCTCTTCCCGGGTGACGGCATCGACGGCATCAAGCGGGTCTTCCTCGATACGCTGATCGCCTTCGGCAAGCGCGGGCTCGCCTGCCAGCCGGCCATCGTCGGCGTGGGCGTCGGCGGCTCGAAGGACATCTGCATGACGCTGGGCAAGCAGGCGGCGTGCCTGCGGGTGGTCGGCGATGCCAACCCCGACCCGAAGATCGCGGCCCTCGAGCAGGAGCTGAAGGAGCTCGGCAACCGGATCGGCATGGGAGCCATGGGCTTCGTCGGCTCGTCCATGGTGGTCGATTGCCATGTCGAGGTCGGCTACACCCACACGGGCGGCATGCCGGTGAGCGTGCACACCTTCTGCCTGAGCTCGCGGCGGGCGACGGCGCGGCTGCATGCCGACGGCCGGACGAGCTACCGCACCGACCCCAAATGGTTCACCCCCTACATGCGGCGGGAGACGATCGGATGGCCGAGGAGCGACACGAGCTCCGCCAGCGCCGGCTGACGCTGCCGGCGAGTGCGGAGGCGATTGCCGAGCTCGAGCCCGGCAACGTGGTCTACCTGGACGGCGTGGTCTACACGGCCCGGGAAGGCGTCTACCAGAAGGTCGTGGTCGAGCGCGAGGCGCTGCCGGTGGCCGATCTGGCGAGCGTCAGCAACGCCAATTTCCATTGCTCGCCGGCGGCCGCACCCGACGGCAAGGGCGGTTACAATGTGGGCGGAGTGACGGCGACCGCCTCCTTCCGCTTCTCGAAATATCTTGCCGACTGGCTCGATCTCACCGGCACGAAGATCGTCATCGGCAAGGGCGGCATGGGCGCCGGCGACTACAAGGAGGTGCTCGCCCCCCGGGGTGCCATCTACCTCACCACGGTCGGCTACGGCACCGGCGCACTGCTCGGGCGGGGCGTGAAGGCGGTGGAATCCGTGCACTGGCTCGAGGAGCTCGGCATCGCCCAGGCCATGTGGCTCTTCCGGGTGAAGAATTTCGGGCCTTTCCTCGTCGACAGCGACACGGCCGGCAACTCGCTCTTCCAGCGACAGGGCGAGCTCGTCAATGCCGGCATCGAGGCGCTCTATGCCGGGCTGAAGCCCCCGGCGCTGAGGCGTTACGGCGAAACCGACGATCGCCGGGACGAGCTCCTGTAGCCGGAAGCGACGACCGGCCAGGGAACAGAGAAACAAGAGAAGGAGGCAAGACAATGTCGAAGATCACCCTGGGGCTGGCGCTGACCAGTGCCATCGCCTTGAGCGCACCGGCGCTCGCCGCCTATCCGGAGCAGCCCATCCAGCTGATCATCGCCTATGGCGCCGGCGGTGCCACCGACCTTTCCGGCCGGGCGCTGGCGACCGCCCTCGGGCCCAAGGTCTCGCAGCCGATCCTGCCGGTGAACCGGGTCGGGGCCGGCGGCGCCACCGGCACCGCCTCGGTCGCCGCGGCCGAGCCGGACGGCTACACCATGGTGGTGGCCCGCGTCGGCTCGCACACCGTCAACCCGGCGATGAAGGACACGCTGCCCTACACGCTCGACGATTTCTCCTTCGTCGCGGTTTACGAGATCAACCCGGTGGCCTGCGCGGTCGCCGCCGATTCCGACATCGACAGCATGGAAACGCTGGCCGCCCGGGTGAACGAGAATCCCGGCACCGTCTCCTACAGCTCGTCCGGCGTCGGCTCGCTGCTGCACATCGCCGGGGCCATGGCGCTGCGCTCGTTCGGCGTGGAGAACCCGGTCGAGGCGGCGATCCACCTGCCGATGGCGGGTGGCGGCGAGGCGGCGACGGCCGTGCTGGCGGGCACCGCGGACTTCATCTGCACCAACTCCTCGGCCCTTTCGAGCTTCGTCGCCAACGGGCAGCTCCGGCCCATCATGGTCACCACGGCCGAGCCGGTGGCCGGCTTCGATGCGCCGACCTCGGCCGACCTCGGCAAGCCGGAGCTCGAGAGCCTGGTCGGCTGGTCGGGCATCGCCGGGCCCGCCGGGCTGCCTGACGAGGTCATCGAGACCTGGCGCGGCTGGCTCGTCGAGGCGATCGAGGACCCGGGCTTCCAGGAGACGATGGACCGCTTCGGTTCGATCGTCGACTTGAAGTCGCCCGAGGATTCGGTCGCCTTCATCAACGAGCAGTACCGGATCTTCCGCGAGCTCGTCGACGAGCTCGACATGCGGGTCGAATAATCCGGCATGGGCGGCGCTGGCTTTCGTCCGGCGCCGCCCCCAACCGCCCTGCTCGATCGGACGGTCCCTTGAGTGCTCTGCGAACCGATTTCTGGATTGGCATCGGCGTCGTTGTTCTCGGCTCGGCGCTGGCGCTGGTGGCCGTGCCCGAAGGCGTCGTGTCGCCGCGCAACGTGCGCATCGCCGTGCTGTCGCCGGCCTTCTGGCCGAACATCCTGGCCTGGGTGGTGGCGCTGATGGGCCTCATCCTGGCTTTGCAGTCGCTGCGTCGGCGTAAGGCATCCGAGGAGCCCGAGACGGCGGCGCCGATGCCGCGGCGCGGGCTCCTTCGCCTCCTGGCGCTGGCTGTGGGCTCGATCGCGTTCTGCGCCTTCGCGACGAAGCTCGGCCTCGTCTGGGCCTCGATGGTCGCCTTCGCCGTCGTCCTCCTGCTCACCGGCACGTCGTACCGGATCGCCGCGGTGGCGGTGGCGATCCTCCTGCCGCTGGCGCTCTACGCCTTCTTCGCCCATGTCGCCGCGGTGCCCATTCCCCAGGGCATGTTCGTGAGGCTGCCTTGAGTTTCCTCGACAGCGCCGCTGCCGGCTTCGCCCTCGTCGCCCACTGGGAGAGCATCTTCTACCTGGCGATGGGGGTCCTCGTCGGGGTCGTCGCCGGGGCCATTCCCGGCATCTCGGCGACCATGGCGGTGGCGCTCACACTGCCCTTCACCTTCACACTCGAGCCGATCTACGGCATCCTTCTGCTGCTCGGCGTCTACAAGGGCGGCATCTTCGGCGGCTCGATCCCGGCGATCCTGATCAAGACGCCGGGTACGCCGGCCTCCTCGGCCACCACGCTCGACGGCTATCCCATGGCCGAGCGGGGCGAGGCGGGCAGGGCGCTCGGCATCGCCCTCTATGCGTCCTGCATCGCCGATCTCATCTCCAACCTGAGCCTGATCCTGCTCGCCGGCTGGCTCGCCTCGTTCGCGCTGAGCTTCGGCCCGCCGGAGTTCTTCACCCTCATTCTCTTCTCGCTCACCATCATCGCCGGCGTCTCCGGCGAGAGCCTGGTCAAGGGGCTGATCGCCGCTGCCAGCGGGCTCTTGCTCGCCACGATCGGCCTCGACCTCGTCTACGGCACGGACCGCTTCAGCTTCGGCGACCCGAACCTCATGGGCGGGCTGAACTTCATCGCCGTGCTGATCGGGCTTTTCGCCCTGCCGGAGATCATCGACTTCGTCTTCAAGCCCCGGGAAGAGCACCACCAGGCGCGGCAGCTCGGCGGGCGGTGGGCATCCTTCGCCGACCTCAGGCGCTGCTTCAAGTCGATCATCCGGGGCAGCTTCATCGGCGTCTTTCTCGGTGCCATACCTGGCATCGGCGGGGCACCCGCCGCCTTCCTCAGCTATGCCGAGGCGCAGCGCAACTCGCCCAACCGGGACAATTTCGGCAAGGGCGAGATCGAGGGGGTGGCGGCGTCCGAGGCCGGCAATAACGGCGTCTGCGGGGCGACGCTGATCCCGCTGCTCTCGCTCGGCATCCCGGGCGACGTCATCACGGCGATCATCATCGGCGCCTTCATGATCCACGGGCTGCAGCCCGGGCCGATGCTCTTCGTCACCCACTCGCACATGGTCTACGCCCTCTTCATGGGCCTGATCCTGAGCTCGTTCCTGCTTTTGGGCGTCGGCTCGGTGGCGATCCGGGCCTTCCGTTTCGTCGCCGACGTGCCGAAATCCGTGCTGGCACCATCCGTGCTGGTGCTCTGCATCTTCGGCACCTACGCGGTGAACAACACGATCTTTGACGTCGCCGTCATGTTCGCCATGGGCTGGCTCGGCTATCTCATGCGCCAGCTGAAGATTCCGGCCGCCCCCTTCCTCATCGGCTTCATCCTGGGGCCCCTGCTCGAGAACAGCTTTCGTCAGGCGATGCTGATGTCCGGCGGCTCGCCCGAGATCTTCGTGCGCGGCCCCATCACCTGGACCTTCTGGGCGCTCACGGCCCTCGCCCTCTACTTCATCATTGCCCGGCTGAGGCAGTCCTGGCGGGCGGAAACCTAGGAGGGCGACCATGCGCGGGAAGGATATCGCTGACCTGCTCGCCTACCGCTTCGGCGAGGTGCCGGAGCTGACGCCGGAAGTGGCGAAAGCGCCGCTGGCCGCAGCACTGGCGGGGCGGGCCTCGTGCCGGGCCTTCGCGGCGCGGCCGGTCGAGACGGGCCTCATCCGGAGCCTCGCGGCGCTGGCGCTCTGCGCGCCGTCGAAGAGCGACCTGCAGCAGGCGGATATCGTGCTCGCCACCGATGCGGAACTGAGGGCGGCCCTGGCGGCGACCGTGCCGGGCCAGGCCTGGGTGGCAGAAGCACCGGCGCTCCTGGTGGTCTGCGGCAACAACCGGCGCCAGCGGCAGGTCAGCGAGATGCGCGGCCGGGAGTTCGCCAACGACCACCTCGATGCCTTCTTCAACGCCGCCGTCGACGGCGGCATCGTGCTCGCCACGCTGGTTCTGGCCGCGGAGGCTCTGGGGCTCGGCGCCTGCCCGATCAGCGGGCTGCGTGACCGGCCGGAGGAGGTCTCGGACCTGCTCGGCCTGCCGGCGCATGTCTTCCCGGTGGCCGGCCTCGGTCTCGGCTACCCGGCCAGGGAGGGCAGGATCTCGCCACGCCTGCCGCTCGAGGTGACGGTGCACGAGAACCGCTGGTCGGAGGAGGGGACGGCGGAGCGCATGGCCGCCTATGACGCCCGGCGCCGTCAGCTCCGGCCCTATGGCAGCCAGCGAGGCCTCGACCGGTTCGGCGAGGCCTCGGACTATGGCTGGCTCGAGGACAAGGCCCGGCAATATGCGGAGCCGCAGCGCACTGATTTCGGCGCCTTTGTCCGCCGCCGCGGCTTCAGGTTCGACTGAGTCCGCGCATTCAGGGGTGACTCTCCAACTTCGGATAGGGCATTGAACGGACCGATTGTCTGCCTGAAGACGGCTTGGATGGTCGCAACCTGAAGAGACGACGAACAAACGACCACGGCGGACCCATAGGCCGGTTTGCAAGGCTGAGGTAGCACAGGCAAAAGCATAGTTGCTTCATAGGATTTTGACTGGGTTCTTAGAGTGGATTGCCTCGAAAGGTACCACCAAGACTATGTAAGCTATTTATCACGCGCGCTTGTTATCCATGGGAACTCAATACTCGCGAGTGCAAGTGGAACCCTGTAGCTCTCGTAACAAACGGAAAGGGCGGTAAGAAATCCGTGGATGCCAACCGGGTAAGCGGGAGTCTTATTGAGCTGCTCGAATGCTTCCTGCCACGCCAAGTCATCGCCACCTAATTCGCGACAAGCCGCAATA
>JAUIID010000209.1 GCA_030431615.1 Alphaproteobacteria bacterium | reverse complement strand
CTGCATGGGGGCCGGCGTCCATCCCTTCAAGCCGAAGTCGGAGGAGGACATCGCGAAGTTCGAGGCGACGGCGAAGCGCTGGATCGACAACGCCAAGCTGATCACCACCGACTTCGTCCAGCTCAATCTCGGCATCATCAACGGCGAGATCGACCTCTACTTCACCGGCGGCACCTACACGACGACGAGCGCCAGGCTGGAGGGGGTCTCGAACCTCCATGCCATCACGCCGTCGAGCGGCCCGGCCGACGGCAAGGGCGGCATCAACTGGATCGAGCTGAACTCGGCGGTGGCCAACCCGAACGAGCACCCGCACGCTCTCGACTTCCTCCAGTGGATCACCGAGGTGGACCCCGCCTGGATCGTCGCGCACGGCAATGGCAACCTGCAGCCGGTCTCGCAGATGGCCAATCCCGAGCTCTTCGCGAAGTTCACGTCCGAGGAGCTCGAGGCGCTGCAGTGGGACGAGTTCGACGAGCGCATCGCCAATGCCGTCGAGTTCGACATCGTGCCCGACTACGACCGGCTCTACGACATCTACTCGGCCGCCATGCGGACCCGCCAGTAGGCCGCGCCCATGGCCGTGGCGGTCAACGGGCCGATCCTCTCGCTGGTCGGGCTGACGCGCCGGTTCGGCGAGATCGCCGCGGTCGACGACATCGACCTCGAGATCGAGGACGGCGAGTTCTTCACGATCGTCGGCCCGTCGGGCAGCGGCAAGTCGACGCTGGTGCGGATCCTCGCCGGGCTCGAGCGGGTCGACAGCGGTGCCGTGTTGCTGCGCGGCCGGGCGATCACCGACGTGCCGGCCAACAAGCGGCCGACCGCCATGGTCTTCCAGTCGCTGGCGCTCTTCAATCACAAGACGGTCGGTGAGAATATCGAGTTCGCGCCGAAGATGCGGGGCGTCGATCCAAGGGCGCGCCGCGCCCGGGCACTCGAGCTCATGGACCTCGTGCGCCTGCCCGAGGCCTATTACGCCCGGCCGGTGACGCGCTGCTCCGGCGGCGAGCGGCAGCGTGTGGCGCTGGCCCGGGCACTGGCGTCCGATCCCGAGATCCTCTTCTTCGACGAGCCGCTCTCGGCGATCGACTACCGTCTCAGGAAGATGCTCGAGGTCGAGCTCAAGGACCTGCACCGCGAGACCGGCAAGACCTTCATCTACATCACCCACAGCCTCGAGGAGGCGATGGTGATGTCGGACCGGATCGGCATCATGCGGGCCGGCCGACTGGTCCAGATCGGCCCGCCGCTCGAGATCTACCAGGAGCCGCGCTCGCGCTTCGTCGCCGAGTTCATGGGCGAGGTGAACGTGCTGGCGACGGGCGAGGCCGGGGTCGATGGCGCGGGCTGGCTCGTGGTGCGGCCCGAGCAGCTCCGGCCGCTGGCCCCGGGCGAGGCGGCGGATGTGGTCTTCGAGGGCCGGATCGTCAACGACTACCTCCTGGGATCGAGGAAGCAGTTCCACGCCCGGGCCAACGAGCGGATGCTGATCGGCGAGATCGCGGTTGGGGCAGGCGGCGTGCCGGGGCCGGGCGAGCCCGTGCGGCTGGGCTTCGATCTCAAGGATGCCGTGCGGGTGTCGGAGTAGCCCCGGTGCGGCACAGGATCAGCCCGGGTTTCCTCGCCATGCTGCCGGTCATGGCGCTCATCGTCCTGGGCTTCGCCCTGCCCATCCTGCTCGTCTTCCTCTACAGCCTGATGCCGCCCCGGACCTTCTCGCTCGCGGGCGACCCGACGCTTGCCAACTACCGGGCCGCGGTGACCGAGGGCTATCTCCTGCCGCTCGGCTGGTCGCTTGGGCTCGCAGGGCTCACCACGCTCGTCTGCCTCGTCCTCGCCTGGCCGACCGCCAAGGCGCTGGTGCGCTTCGCCGGCCGCTTCGCCACGCTCGCGACCATCCTGATAGCGCTCCCGATCTTCATCTCCGAGAGTGTCCGCCTCTTCGGCACGGCCCTCTTCATGATGCCGGGCGGCGGCATCTTCGCCGGCAGCCTGAACGCGCTCTTCGGGCTGAAGATCGGCAGCATCCTCTACACGCGGACCGCGACGCTGCTCGGCATGGTCTATATCCACTTCCCCTTCATGCTCTTTCCCATGGTCCTCGGCCTCTCGCTGGTGCCGCAGGACCAGATCGAGGCCGCGCGGGATCTCGGCGCCAGGCCCTTCCAGGTCTTTCGCGAGATCGAGCTGCCGCTGGCGCTGCCGGGCATCACGGTCGGCACGCTCCTCACTTTCGTCCTCTCGCTCGGGGCCAATGCCGAGGCCGCCATCCTTGGCGGGCAGGCGGTGATCGTCATCACCAAGGCCATCGAGCAGCGCTTCGGCTATGCCCAGGACTGGCCGTCAGGGGCAGCACTCACCGTGCTCGTCATCCTGGTGACGGCCGCCGTCATCTTCCCGGTGCTGCGCCGGGTCGACCTCGACCGGCTGATCCGGCGCTGAGATGTCCGGCACCCGCGATCGCCTGATCACCGCGCTCCTGGCGCTCTGGACCGTGCTGGTGCTGGTGCTGCTCTACGTGCCGATCCTCTCGGTCGTCCTCGCCTCGCTCGCCAACACCCGCTACATGCGCTTTCCGCACAAGGTCTGGACGCTCGACGCCTATCGGGACGCGCTCGGCCAGTACACCACGGCCGAGCTGCATCTGACCTCGCTCAAGATCGCCGTGCTGGTTGCCCTCATCGCCGTGCTGCTCGGCGTGTTCGGCGCCCTTGCCTTCGCCCGCTTCGAGTGGCGCGGGCGGAGCCTCTACCAGCGCCTCCTGCTGCTGCCGATCTTCTTCCCGCAGGCGGTGCTCGGCCTCGCTTTGCTGCTCGCCATGACGGCGGCCGGGATCACGCCTTCCTGGCGGACGGCGGTCTTCGCGCACCTGGTCTGGGTGGTGCCGATCGTGACACTGGTGATCTCGATCCGGCTCTACGGCTTCGACGTGGCGCAGGAGGAGGCGGCCTTCGATCTCGGCGCCTCGCGGCTGCAGGTCTTTCGCGAGGTGACCCTGCCGGCGCTCTCGCCCGGCATCGTCTCGGGCGGGCTCTTCGCCTTCCTGCTCTCCTGGTCGAACCTGCCGCTTTCGATCTTCACGACCGGCTCCGACACGACGCTGCCCTTGTGGCTCTTCTCGCGCACGGCCACCAACTACTCGCCGCTGGTGCCGGCACTCGCGGTGATCGCCACCGGCGCCTCGGTCCTCGTGGTCCTCGCCGCGGCGCTGGCGCTCGCCGGCTGGCGGCGGCTCGTGGCCCGCCGCTCAGCCTGAGGCGGCTACCCCGGCGAGGTGATGGTCCCAGTCGGCGGGAGCGCCACCGGCGAGGGCCATAGCACTGCCGTCGGCGTCGATGACGAGGCGGGCACCGGCGCCGCCCGTGGCGACGAAGCTGCCGGCGGGGCCGGCCGGGGCGATGCCGCAGCCGTCGGGGACCGGGTGATCTGCCAGGAGCGCGCCGGTGGCCGCATCCCAGAGCGTGATCCGCCCGGCGCGCGGGGCCGAGGCGGCGATCACCGTGCCCGTCGCATCGAAGACGACGCTGCCGATATAGTGGCGCAGCCGCCGTGCCATGGCGGCCGAGGCGTCGAAGGGGCGCAGGGCGCTGCCGTCGAGGATGCCGACGAGCGGCACGATGTCGGCCTTGCCACCCTCGTGCTGCATGGCGACGGCGATCCGGCCGTCGGCGGCGACGTCGAGATGGCGGATCGAGAGCCGGTGCAGGGCCGACGGCAGGGCGAAATCGTCGAGGAGGGCGCCGCTCGTGGCTTCGACCAGCGCCAGGGACGGCCGCATGGTGTCGAGATTGAGCTTCTCGCGGTCCCGGTCGGGGTGGGTGCGGATGCCGCCATTGGCGATGGCGAGGGTCTGGCCGTCGGCCATGAGGCGGAGCTCGTGCGGGCCGATGCCATGGCTCTCGATCTCGCCGGCCCGCACGAAGCCGGCCTCGGCATCGAGGACGGCGATGACGCCGCGGCCATTTTCCCAGTCGTTCGCCGTGGCGAAAAGCCAGCGCCCGTCCGGCGAGAAGCTGCCATGGCCGTAGAAATGGCGGCCGGGGGCGGCGTCGATGCGGCGCAGGGCAACGCCCGCCGCGTGGTCGAAGACGACGGCAAAGCGGCCGGGCCGGCGGGCGAAGGCGACGCCGATCGGCCGGGTCGGGTGCAGGGCGAGCGAATGGCCGCGATCGGGCAAGGCCAGGGCGAAGCGCTCGCCGCCCGTGCCGTCGAAGCCCGCCACCTCGTAGCGGTCGCCGAGCTGGCGGCAACCGACATAGAGGTCGCCGGCGGCACCGCGGGCGGCACCGGCGGCGAGCGCCCGGCCGGCGACGAGGCTGAGTGCCAGCCCGCCCAGTAAGTCGCGGCGCCCGAGGTCGAGAGTCATGACTGGGCCGCTTCGGGCTCCTTCGGCGGGTCAATCGCCGTCTCGCGCATGTGCTGGACGATCTCCTGCATGGTGGCGACGCAGGCGCCGCAGCGCACGCGGCAGCCGAGCCGGCGATAGACGCAGCCGGCATTGCGCGTCTGCGGGTGTGAAGCGGCCTCGCGGCAGTCGCGCTCGCGAAGCGCATTGCAGATGCAGACGATCATCCCGGTCTTAGTCCCCGTCGCTGGCGTTGAAGCCGGCCGTGAGGCCGACGGTGGCTGCCAGCGTGTGCTCGGCGAGCCGGTGGGCGCGGTGCAGGAGGTCCGCGACCTCGAGCAGCTCGGCATGAAGCGGCGGGTCTTCGGAAGCCTCTGCGAGTGGCAGAGGCAGGGCCTGGAGCCGCTGGCGGGCCTCGCCGATCATGCCGGCCAAGGTGCGGCCGAGGAGCGGATCGTCGGCCTCTTTCGCCAGCGCGGCGAAGCCGTCCGGATCGGTGACGAGGGCTTCGAGCGTTTCGAGATTGGCGATGATGTCGGCGGTGGAAAGGCCGCTTCGCCAGCTCTCGGCGGCGCGTGGCCGGGCCGCCGCTGCTTCGTCGCGCAGGACCGGCTCGAGCTTCGCCTCGACGATGCGCTGCAGGCCGTGGGTCAGGGCGCCGAGATAGTCGCGCGCCGCTTCGGCCGCGTCGTAGTAGCGGTCGTTGCCCGACGTGGCGCTGCGCATGGCGTCAGCCTGGCCGTCGACGGCGGTCCACGCCCCGGCAAGTGCCGCGGCCCGCTCGGCCTGGACGCCGGCGATCGCCGCCGCATAGGCGCAGCGGAAGGGGTCGCCGGCGCCGCCATCCTCGAAGAGCAGGCGCTCGAGCGCCTGGAGATCGGCGAGGGCGACGCTCTTCCCGGCGAGGCTTCGGGCATCCAGCACGTCGGGGTCGTCGTCCTTGAGTACGCGGGCGAGCTGGCGCGAGCCGGTGCCGCGGCGGTCCGGCCAGTACTGGAAGCGGGCCGGGCCGCCGTCGCTCTGCAGCGGCCCGAAATCGATCGGCTGGACCCGCTGCCAGGCAGTCATGAGGGTAGCGAAGCCGGCCTCGACGGTGGCAGGGTCAGCGGTTTCGGGAGTGGCGCAGAAGGTGGTCATGGTCCCGGCGAAGTCGACCGTTGCCGCCCTGAAGCCCGTAACGGCGGGCAGCGCCACATGGTCGGTAAGGCCCGTGGCGAGGCGCTGGTAGGCCGCCTCGTCGACGGCGGCAGTCGCTGTGCCGACAAGGAGCAGGAGCGCCAGGGTGGCGGCCGGCGCTCTCACAGCGACTCCAGGAAAGCGAGGAGGGCTGCCCGCTCCTCGGGCGACATCAGGCGGAAGGCCTCGCGCGACGGTTCGGCCTCGCCGCCGTGCCAGAGGATCGCCTCGGTGAGGTTCCGGGCACGGCCGTCATGCAGGAAGAAGGTGTGGCCGTTAACGGTCTCGGTGAGGCCGATGCCCCAGAGTGGCTGGGTCCGCCACTCGCGGCCGGAGGCGTCGCCTTCCGGCCGGTGGTCGGCGAGGCCCTCGCCCATGTCGTGCAGGAGGAGGTCCGAGTACGGCCAGATGAGCTGGCCGGCCAGGGCCGCGACGGGCCAGTCGCGCCGGGTGGCGTGCTTGGGCGTGTGGCAGGCGATGCAGCCGCTCCGGTAGAAGAGCTCCTTGCCGTGCAGGACATTGGGGGCATCGACGTCGCGGCGGGCGGGTACGGCGAGGTTCCGGCTGTAGAAGACGAGCTTGTCCATGACCGCGGTATCGGCCTCGGGCGCACCGTTCGGGCCTTCGCCGGTCGGTGCCGCAAGGCAGGCCTCCTGGCGCTGGGTGCAGTCGCCGGCCGGCAGGGGCTCGAGCGCGCTCGAGATGCCGATATCGCCCGCCATCGCCGCGGCGGACTGGTCGGCGATCGTGGCCTTGCCCGCCTTCCAGCCGAAGCGGCCGGGCAGGACGCCGTCCGCCTCGACGCTCCAGACCTGGTTGGCCCGGCCGGAGATGCCGTCGCCATCCGCGTCGTCGGGGTCGGCGGCGGCGAGGAGGTCCGCCTCGTCGATGGCCTCGAGCAGGCCGAGGCCGATCATCGGCTGGGCCACGCGCGGGCTCAGCATCACGTCCGGCTGCAGCGGCTCGTAGCCCGGATCGCCAACGGCGTAGGTGGGATGGCGGAGATGGACGATCTCGCCGCCTTGAAGCTCCACCGGCTCCTCGGTGTAGTCGATCAGCATCCGGCCTTCGGCCGCGTGCCCGGCGATGGCGAAGTCCTGGAGCTGGGTGCCGTAGGTGGGCTCCGGCACGACGTCGCGGAGATGGGCGGCGAGCGCCCGTTCGTCCTCCGCGGTCCCGGGCGGCACCGAGAGGCGCAGGAACATGGAGACCGCGGCGTCGTCCGGCCCGGCCGGCGGATGGCCGCGCCCGTCCTTGAGATGGCAGCGCTGGCAGGCGCGGGCATTGTAGAGGGGACCCAGGCCGTCGGCCGAGGCGGTCGAACTCGGGGCGGTGACCCAGAGCCGCTTGAAGAAGCCGTTGCCGACGAAGAAATCGCCGCGCTCGGTGAAGGGCAGGCTGGCCGACGGCTGCGAGAACGCCTCCCGATCGAGCCGCTTGCGGTTGGTGGCACTGCCGCCAGGCAGCTCCTCGAACCGCTCCGGCTCTGTGAAGCTGGTGGTCGGGGCCAGGATGGCCGCGCGCTCGGCTGCGGGCATCTCGGCCGCGGTCAGGGCGAGCACCATGAGCGGCACCGCCAGGAGTCCGAGACCAAGCGCAAGGGCGATCCGCCGGCTCACTGGAAGACGGCGTCCGGGTTGTCGAGGCTGTCGGAACCCTCAAGGGCGATGCTGTCGAGGCCGAGGACGGCGACCGCGCGCTCGATCGAGCGGGTCTGGTCGACCAGCGCGTCGATGGCGGCCTGGACCAGCGCGTTGCCGGATTCGTTGCCCTCGCCGATCATCTGGTCATAGGCTTCCGTGCCGGAATCCGCCTCCGCCTTGACGGCGCCCAGGGCCGCCACCGAGGCGTCGAGCTTCTCCTGCAGCTCCTTGTCGAGCGCCGGATCGGCGGCGGCGACCAGCTCGGCCGGCGACGGTCCATCGACGGTGCTGCCGTCGATGCGCTCGTAGCGGCCGAGATAGACGTTCCGGATACCGAGGCCGTCGTAATAGTGGGAGTTGTGGGTGTTGTCGGAGAAGCAGTCGTGCTCCTCCTCGGGGTCGTG
This sequence comes from Alphaproteobacteria bacterium, assembly GCA_030431615.1. GTDB lineage: Bacteria > Pseudomonadota > Alphaproteobacteria > Geminicoccales > Geminicoccaceae > SLRI01. The sequence goes on along the minus strand of JAUIID010000209.1, from coordinate 2,149 downwards.
CAGCATCAGGCCGAGCTGCATCCGCTCGCCGGCGAGCTCGCCATAGGAGAGGCTGCCCATGCCGGTGAAGATCGCGGCAAGCCCGGCGGCCGGCGCTTCGGCGGTGAGCGCCGTCCTTGCGTCGCCGTCGGCATCCCAGGCGGCGACCATGTCCGAGAGATCGGCGACGAGCAGCGTGCTGGCCGCGCGCAGATAGTCGCCGCGGCGGTCGCAATTGCCGCCGGTGCAGGCGTCGCCCGCCGCGTAGTCGGTCCAGGGCCGGTCGCCGGCGCCGGCATCCGTGCCGTTCAGGTCCTGCCCCCAGAGCAGGAACTCGATGGCGTGATAGCCGGTGGTGACATTGGCCTCGACCTCGTCGACCTCGTGCAGCGACTGGATCAGGGCGCCGTCGATGGCGGCGGCATCGATCACCTCGCCACCGACCGTGATCTCGGGGTTGGCGACGATATTGACGGTGTAGAAGGCGTTGAGGTCGCTCTCCTCGCCGTAGAGGTCGCCATCGACATAGTCGATCAGCCCTTCGTCGAGCGGCCAGGCATTGACCTTGCCCTCCCACTCGTCGACCAGGACGTTGCCGAAGCGGAAGACCTCGGACTGCTGGTAGGGCACGCGGGCCGCGAGCCACGCCGCCCGGGCGCTCTCGAGGCCGGCCGCGGAGGGTGCCTCGAGAAAGGCCTGGATGGTGGCATCGAGCGCTTGGGCCGTGGCCAGCGAATCCGCGTATGTCGCATGGGCGATGTCGGCGTAATTGGCGACGACATCGGCGGCTTCGGCGGCTTCGGCCGGCGCCTGCGGTACCAAGGCGAACGCCGCGATGGCGGTGACGGCGAAGGCGGTGCGGTTCGGCATGGCGGTGACCTCTCGGGCAGCGGCGGAACATAGCGAGATGTCACGCATCTCGACCATCCGGCTACGCGCGCAGGCGCCGTTCGACAATCGTCTGACCCGCTTTCTGGAACTAGAATAAATCAGGTGAGGCGCCGGCCGGGCCCGTCTCTCAGTCGGGAATGTCGACGAGGATGCGGCCGCCTTCGACCTTGGCCGCATAGGTCCGCAAGGCGACACAGACCGGCGCACCCCTGGGCTCGCCCGTGCGGTAGTCGAAGCGGCCGTTGTGCTTGGGGCACTCGATGATGTGGTCCATCACGAAGCCGTCGGCGAGATGGACCTGCTCGTGGGTGCAGAGGCCGTCCGTGGCGAACCAGGCATCGTCGGGCGAGCGATAGATCGCGTAGGTGCGGCCCGCGTGGTCGAAGCGCATGACGTCCTCGGGCTCGATCGCATCGGCGTCGTCGACATCAATCCAGGGCATGGCGAGGTCCCGCGGCAGGGTTGCGTCCCGGCATCGAAGCGCAACGGCCGCCCGGCGTAAACCGCCAGATGCTCGCAAGCGGCGTCCCCGGCTGGTAGCAAGGGGCACGCGATGCACAGCCGGTGGTTCAGCCATGGCCCGCACCAGCCTCCGCACCTGGTTCTATCACCAGCTCGATCCGTTCGGCCGGCGCGAGAAGGGGATGGCGCCCGGCAACATGCTGGTCGCCAGCCTGATCCTGGCGTCCTGCACCGTGGCGGTACTGGAGACCGAGCCGGAGCTCTACGAGGACCATGGCCGGTTCTTCGCCGTATGCGAATGGGTGTTCGCGTCACTCTTCCTCCTCGAGTACTCCATCCGTCTCTGGATCGCCCCCGAGAGCGGCCATTACGGCGATGGCTGGCGCGCCGCACTCCGTTATGCCGCAACGCCGGTGGCGCTGCTCGACCTCCTGGCGATCCTGCCGGTCTTCCTCCTGTTCGCCGGGTCGGATGCCTTCATCCTGCGTCTCGCCCGGCTGCTCCGGCTGCTGCGGCTGGCGCGGCTCGGCCGGTTCTCGCTCGCCATGCACGACATGTTCGAGGCGCTGATGCTGCGCCGCTTCGAGCTCGGCCTCAGCCTGGTCATCGGCTTTCTCCTGCTGCTCGTCAGCTCGACCCTGCTCTATCTCTTCGAGTCGCCCTACCAGCCCGACGATTTCGGCTCGATCCCGCGGGCGATGTGGTGGTCGGTCTCGACCCTCTCCACGGTGGGCTACGGCGACGCCATTCCGGTGACCGTGCCGGGCCGCATCTTCGCCGGGCTGACCGCGGTCTGCGGCATCATTCTGATCGCCAT
>JAUIID010000208.1 GCA_030431615.1 Alphaproteobacteria bacterium | reverse complement strand
CTGAGCCATGGGACCCGTCGAAAGTGCCGTGGCGGTCAGGAGAGAGATGCCGAGGACTGCTGCGGTGAGCTTCAAGGTCTTCATCGTCGGTCTCCTTCGAGTTGGGGTGGAACCGCGGTAGACTGTCGCAGGCCCCACCGGTTCTATCATTCGCCCGGCGGGGTGACCAACGCTTTGGCCGCATTCCTGCTGGGTTCGATCGTGCCGCCCGGTAGGACCCTCGTCGGTGGCAGAACTCACATTTCGTTGGGTCTCGCCGTTCGGTGATGCCGAGACTGCCAGCGAACCCCGCCCGGGTAAGGCAGGGTTTTTCCAAGGGTCGCCGCTGGCCAGGTGCCCGCTGAAGAGGTGCGGGTCGGCATTGACCCTAGCCGCGCTGGGACCGCGGTCGATCACGAGAGCGTGAGAGCACCTTGCGGTATGCGTCGGATCGTTCGGCCGCTGCGCCGACTGGCGGAGGGTAGGTTTTTTCCACCCTCTGCGCGGTGCCGTCGGCAGGGCAGTGTCGATCCGGCGGCGAGGAACGGTCCTCGGCGCCCTTATTGGAGACCCCCGATGCGCCGCCTCCAACCCCACCGCCGCATCTCGACCCTGCGCCCGGCCTTGCTCGCCGGCTGTGCGACCCTGCTCCTCGCCATGCCGGCCCTGGCGGAGGTGGTCCTCGCCCCGGGACAGGCGGCGTCGACCTCCGGCAGCACGTCGAGCTCCGGGTCGTCCAGTGGCGTCAGCGTCAGTGGCAAGCTCACCAACACCATTGCGATCGACGAGATCGAGAGCTCCGCCACTGGCAGGAATGCCCGGACGGTCATCGAGGCCAACCGGATCACCAACACCACGGTCGGGGGCGACCTCACGGCGACGACCGAGGTCGGCCGCCTGACGCAGCGGGCCGAGGGCCGCGACGCCACCGCGATGACCGTCATCGGCAACATCGACAACGTCACCACCGGTGGCGACCTGACCAATACCGTTACCGTTGGCTCCAGTGTCAACGTCGCGATCGGCGACGGCGCCTGGGCCTGCGTCGAGCTCGGCACCCTCGGCGGCGAACCCGTCTGCCGGTGAGGCCTTGCGACCGCCGCATCGATGACCTGCGACAATGGGCGAATGTCATGAAATCCGCTATGATCAGGCAGAAAGCGAGGCTGGACCTCGCATTGGGCGCGAGTATCGCGCCGGGCTGCGGCAGTGGAGGAAACAGAATGCGTCAGTTGCGAATCCATGCCGGTATTGCGGCCGTTCTCGTCCTGGCTGCCTGTGGCAGCGATCCGGCGTCGGCACCGCCCCAGGCAACCCCCGCCGCCGTGCAACCGGTGGCCGTTGATACCGGCACGGCGCTGGTCGAGGCGCGCCGCTGCGGCCGCGCCCTGGCGCTGGCGGCGCGCTGCAACTACGTCCGCGACGACCGTGATTTTGCCGTGCTGCGCTACACCGTGCTGCAGGGCCTGGACCGGCGCTACGGTGCCGTGGTCGACACGCCGAGGCTGACCGAGGCGGTGGATCTCGCCGTGCTCGACCGCATGGCGACGGTCGGCCGGTGCAGTATCGGCCCGGCCGAGCAATCGGTCGTCGAAAGCGGCCTGCGCGACGTGCTCGGGCAGTGCGCGGCACCCTGAGACACGATCCGGATCGAAACTGTCGGAGAAAGGTGAACTTGATGCGCACGACCCTCTTGCTGACGGCCAGCGCCTTCGCGTTGACGATGGCGGCACCTGTCCTGGCGCAGGATGTCGACCGTCTCGTCACCTTTCGCCCCGAGAACCGCTCCAGCAGCGCTGCCGCGGTCATCGCCGAGATGATCGCCGAACGCAGCGAATCGGCGGCGGTGCGCCAGCGGGCGCGCACTCTGGCACCCGAGGGCGCGTTCGTGGTCGGCGCCGACGAGCTCCTGGTCGATATCGGCGCACCCGAGCTTATCGGTAGCAGCCGCACCGGCGTCGTGCCGGTGGCCCTGCCGGCCACGGCGATCGAGCCGGCCGCCGGGCCGGCCCCGGCGGCGGCGGTCGTTCGCAACGAGAATTCGGACCGGAACTGGGGCGTGGGCTCCAACAGCACGGCCATCGCCGACCGCGGCGGTACGGATCGTGGCGGTGGCTCCAGCGCCGGCAGCCAGGGCGGCGGCAGTGCCAGCAGCTCCGGCGCTTCGGGCGGCGGCGGTGGTGGCGGCGGTGACTCCGGCGGTGGCGGCGGTGATTCCGGCGGCGGCGGCGGTGACTCCGGCGGTGGCGGCGGCGATTCCGGCGGCGGCGGCGGTGACTCCGGCGGCGGCGGCGGTGATTCCGGTGGCGGCGGCGGCGATTCCGGCGGCGGTGGCGGCGGCGGTGGTGGTGGCGGCGGCTGGAACTGATCGCCCGCTTCGCCGACAGCCCCGCAATGGGTTACAATCGATGTTGGCCGACATGGTCTTGCGATACGAGGGACCGATCATGAACAGCAGCAACAGGACAGCGTGTCTCGCCTTGGTGCTGATCGCGGCCGCGATGCCGGCCGCGGCCCAGAGCGTGGGCGAGCTCGTGGCCTTTCGGGCCGACAACCGGAGCGGCAGTGCCCAGGCCGCAGCGGTGATCGCCGAGCTGATCGCCGAACGGAGCAGCTCGGCGGCCGTGCGCCAGCGGGCTCGCTCGAGCAGCTCGACGGGCTCCCTGACCGTCGGCTCCGGCGAGGTCCTCGCGGATATCGGCGCCTACCGGTTCATCGACGAGCTGCCGCTGGTCCAGCCGGTAGCGGCCACGCCGAGCGTTGCGCCGGCGGCCGCGGCACCGGTCCGCACACCGCCGCCGGTTGCTGCCCCGACACCGGCCCCGGCCGCAGCAACGCAGGCGGCGGCCCCCGCTCCGCAACCGGTCCCGGCGGCCAGCGTCGAGCCGCAGTCCGCCAGCGAGCCGGCGGCGCCCGAGCGCCAGTCGACATCGGGACGCAACTGGGGCGTCGGCACCACGCCAATCATCGACCTCGGTGGTGGCGGCGGTGGTGGTGGTGGCGGAGGAGGCTGGAACTGATGCGCCGTCGCCGCCACTCGACGAAACCGGTTTGCCGTCCCCGGCAGGTGCTGCCGCCCTGGGGCAGGCTGGTGCGGCAGAGCGGCCGCCTGGCCGGCCGCCTGGTATTGGCCACGGCCCTCCTCGGCAGCGTTTCGCCGACGGCACTCGCCGCCGGGCGGCACGCGCTCCTGATCGGCAACTCGGCCTATTCGGCCTTGCCGCCGCTCGACAACCCGTCGCTCGACGCGAAGCTTCTGTCGCGAACGCTGGGTGAGCTCGGCTTTTCCGTCAGTGCTGTGACCGATGCCGATTATGACGCGATGCGGGCCGCGATGGACGCCTTCCGGCGCGAAGCGCGCGATGCCGAGGTGGCGCTGGTCTATTACGCCGGGCACGGCGTGCAGGTCGACGGGGTCAACTATCTCCTGCCCGTCGATGCCGTGGTGCAGGGGCGGGACGATCTGCGCCAGCAGGGCCTGGTGCTGGCCCTGCTGCTGCACGAGATCGAGGCGCTCGGCCCGGATTTCGGCATCCTGGTCCTCGACGCCTGCCGCAACAACCCGGTGGCCGAGCTCGAGGCGGAGCTGGCCCAGCAGAAGGGGCGCTCGCTCGCCCCGCGCGAGGGCCTCGCCCCCATCTCGACGACCGGGCTGCTCGTCGCTTACGCGACCGCCCCGGGCCAGGTGGCGCTCGACGGTCCTGCCGGCGGCAACAGCCCCTATGCCGAAGCGCTCGCCCACTATCTGCGTGAGCCCGGGCTCGAGGTCGGGCTGCTCTTCCGCAAGGTGAGTGCGCGGGTGCGGCAGGCCACAGCCGGTGCCCAGGTGCCCTGGACCGAGGCCTCGCTCACCGGTGAGGAACTGGTGCTCAACCCGGCACCCGAGGTGGCGATGCCGGAGGACGCGATCACCGCCTTCAACCAGGCGCTGGAGCTCGAGGACCCGCTGCAGCAGCGCTGGGCGCTCGTCCGCTTCAGCCGCGAGCACCAGGCATCGCCCCTGGCGCGGCTGGCACTCGCCTATGTCGATCGGCTGGAGCAGGCCCCGTCCCGGCCGGGCGTGCAGCTTGCGAGCCTCGAGAACACGCTGGTCGATCGCCAGCGGGTCGATCTCCTGGACGGCAGCCCGGCGGCGACGCTCGCCGCCGACAGCTTCGCCGAGGTGCATCAGCCAGAGGCACTCGCCCCGACATCCGTCCAGGCCCGGGTCGAGCTGCCGCAGGCGCCGGCACCCGAGGACGTTGTCCCCGTGGCGGCGGACGGCAACGCTGCCATGCCGGGCGATGCGGCGACGCTGCTCTGGCCCCTGGTCGTGGCCGCCGATCGGGCGGACTACTACGACCGTTTCGCGGCACTCTTCCCGAACGATCCGCTACGGGCCTCGGCCGAAGCGGGTGCTCAGCTCGCCAGCTTCGAGCCGCCTTCGATCGCCGCGGCAGAGGACACGGCAACCCGGTCGACCGAGCCCCTCCTGCTGCCGGTCGTGGTCGGCACGGGCCCGGTCGAGGTGCCGTTGCCGGAGGATGGCGCCGCCATCGTCCTGCGCGAGCCTTCGCGTCATGGCCGGCTTATGGCGCTTGATGCGAACGGGCTCGAGCTGCCTTTGGGCGACACGCCCGTGCGCCCGGCCGAGCTTCTCTACATGCCGCCCTTGGTGCTGCGCCAGGGGATCGACGAGGCCAGCCTCGAGCTGGTCGAGGCGCCGGCCGTGCCTGAAGATGCGCTGGTCGCCGAGCTGGCGACGCCGGGCGCGAACGGCGACACCGTCGTGCGTGCCGCGGGCGATCCGGCCACCGGGCCGGTGGCGACGGAAATCGACGGCGAGCCCTGGACGGTGCAGTTCGAGATCAAGGTGGATGCCTGCGACGAGCTCGCCGGTGCCCGCTTCGATCGCCAGGGCGTGGTGCTCGGCCGGTTCCCGAACGAGATCGACCCGTCTTTGGCGGTGCCGGCCTGCTGGGCCGCAGTCGAGCGCTTCCCCGACGTGCCGCGCTTCCGCTTCCAATTCGGCCGAGCCCTCGAGGCGGCTGGCAACGGTGCCGAGGCGGCCGAGGAGTACGAATATGCCGGCGCCCACGGCCACCACATCGCCATCTACGCGCTGGGCTACCTGCACCTGATCGGTGCCGGCGTGCCGGAGGATCCGGAGAAGGCCGTGGCCCTCTTCGAGAACGCAGCGGCCAAGGGCGATCCCTATGCCATGAACAGCCTCGGCCGCGCCTATCGCGACGGCACCGGTGTCGAGGCCGATCGCGAGCAAGCGATCGACTGGTTCCTCCGGGCCGCCGCCCAGGGCCACACCTTCGCCTACAACAATCTCGGCTACATGCTGGCCGAGGCCGGCGAGACCGAGCGCGCCCTGCCGCTCTTCCAGGCCTCGGCCGAGAGCGGCGACATCTACGGCTACAACAACATGGGCTACGCCTACCAGAAGGGCCTCGGCGTCGAGTCCGACATCACGAGGGCGATCGACTGGTACGAGAAGGCGGCCGAGGGCGGCCAGCCCAACGCGCCGATCAATCTGGGCTTCCTCTACCGCAGCGGTGCCCCCGGCCTCGAGGCCGATCCGCGTCGCGCCGCCTTCTGGTTCGCCGAAGCGGCCAAGGGCGGCAATGCCTGGGGCTCCGTCCACCTGGCAGCGCTTTACCGAGATGGCCTCCTCGGCGACGGTCCCGACCCGGTGCTTGCCGCCAAGATCCTGGCTCGCGGTGCCCGGCTGGATACGGTCGAAGGCCGCATCGCGGCACAGCAGAACTATGGCGGTGCCGGGGCCGAGGCGCGGAGCCGCTTCGCCGAGCTGCCGACCCGCGCCGTCGTTCAGGCAGTGCAGGAGGAACTGGCGCGCGCCGGCTACGATCCGGGCCCAGTCGATGGCCTGCCGGGCCAGCGCACCGAGCGGGCGATCGCCGAGTTCACGGCGTCGCGGCAGCCGCCGCTGCCGGCCGACATCGCGCCGATCGAGCTCCTGGCGGAGCTGGTCACCAGAAGCTGAGGCGGCGCCCTTTGTAGCGGTGACAATGTATCGATTGACTCCCTTGGCGGGGCCTTGTGAATCGTCCATCCGATGCGATTGCAGGGAGCCCTGAGGGCAAGGATGGCCACCGTCAGCGATACGAAGGGGATGGGCGGGGCGCCAGAGCAGGGGGCGCCGGCGCAGGCAGCACCGGTCGTCTTCACCTGGGAGGGGGCCAGGCGCGGTGCCGTGGCCATGCTGCCGCTCCTGCCGGGTGTCGTGGCCTTCGGCCTGCTCTACGGTTTCCTCGCGGTCCAGGCCGGCCTCTCCGTGCTCGAGGTCGGGCTCTTCTCGGCCCTTGTCTTCGCCGGCGCCTCGCAGTTCCTCGCCCTCGAGCTCTGGCACGAGCCATTGCCGGTATTCACCCTGCTGGTCGGCGTGATCGTGCTCAACCTGCGCCATGTGCTGATGGGTGCCGCGATCATGCCGTGGCTGCGGCCGTTCGGCGGCTGGCGGGCGCATGGCAGCCTCTACTTCATGACCGACGAGAGCTGGGGCATGGCCATGGCCGAGCACCAGCGGGGCGGGCGGGATGGCGCGTATCTCGCCGGTGCCGGCGTGACGCTCTGGGTCTTCTATGTCTCGAGTTCGCTGCTCGGCACCATGGCAGGCGACGTCTCGGCCGTGGTCGAGCGCTTCGGCCTCGCCTTCCTCACCACGGCCTTCTTCACCGTCCTGCTCGCCGGCTTCTGGCGGAGCCGCGCCGATCTCCTGCCCTGGGGCACGGCGGCGGCCGTCGCAATCCTCACCAAGGCCCTGCTGCCCGGCACCTGGTACATCGTGCTCGGCGCCATCGCCGGCAGCCTGGTTGCGGCCTGCATGCGGGCGCGCGCCCATGCTTGAGGTTGGCGTCATCCTGCTTCTCGCCATTGCCACCTACGCGACGCGCATCGGTGGCTATCATCTCGTCCAGCGGATCCAGCCGAGCCCCTTCGTCGAGGCCTTCATGACGGCCATGCCAGGCGCCATCTTTGCCGCCCTCGTCGCACCCATGGTGCTCGCGGCAGGCCCGGTCGGCTGGGCTTCCGCCGGCATCGGCTTCGTCGCCATGCGCCGGCTCGGGAACTTCTTCCTGGCGCTGGCTCTGGCCATGGCGGTCTATCTGGCGTTGATCATGACGATTGGGGTGTGAGATTCCGGGGGAAATGATTTCCCCCGGGCCCCCTCGGTTGTTCGGGGAAGAGCGGAAGGATAGGGGATGGTGACGTTGGCGATTGAAGCAAGCAACGCGGCGCCGCGGGCGAAGGCGTCGAACTATCCGGAGCCGTTTGCGTCCCGCGTGCAGGGGCGACTGAAGCGGCCGCTCGGCGACCTCTTCGGGCTCAGGAACTTCGGCGTGAACCTCACCGAGCTCGCCCCCGCCGCCGAATCCGCCCTCCTCCACCGCCACAGCCGCCAGGACGAGTTCGTCTACATCCTCGAAGGCACGCCAACCCTCGTCACCGACCGGGGCGAGGAACTGCTCGAACCCGGCATGTGCGCCGGCTTCCCCGCCGGAGGCGTCGCGCACCATCTCGTCAACCGCACCGACAGGACCGTCCGCTACCTCGAGATCGGCGACCGCACCCAGGGCGACGAGGCCAGTTATCCGGTGGACGATCTGAAGGCGGTGATGGGTGCTGACGGGAAGTGGGCCTTCACGCGCAAGGACGGGACACCCTGCTGACGGGCCGGCCGTCGGGACTTCCCGAGCGAGGCCGGATCAAGCGTCGCGTTTCGGGATGATGCTGATGCTGCCGCTGGCCTCCAGCACGGCGAACTTGATCTGATCCAGCCGCTCCAGCCCGTGCTGCTCGCGTGCGGCCAGGAGGACGTCGGCCAGATCCACCCTCGCCCGCGACAGGGCGCGCCTGTCGGGATTGCCGAGGCTGATCAGGACCGTCGCCTGTCCGTCCATCCATTTGGCGGCCTGCGGCCACCACTGCTTCACGTAGGAGAAGAACGCATCCGCCGTGAAGAGCGTGACGATGAGCACCAGGGAATTCGTTATCGAGAAGTCGTTGCCGAGCAGTGCCTGCTGCGTCGTCTCGGCCACGATCAGCAGCAGCACGAGGTCGAAGGCTGCCATCTCGCCGATCGTTCGCCGGCCCGACAGGCGGATGACCACGAGCAGTGCCAGATAGATCGCGATGCCGCGCAGGACCGTTTCCATGCGGGCTACCTCAGGGCAGGACCAGTTGGGTCACGGTCATTGGCTCGGCGCCGTCGAGCACGACGCGATAGCGCGCCAGTCCCGGAGCATCAGGCCGCACGCTCAGCAGGACGGCTGAACTCGGCCCGCCGTCCGTGTTGAACTGCAGCACCAGCCCGTCGGGACCGATAAAGCTGCGCTCGGGTTCGGGCTGAATGCTTTCGGTGTCGAACCAGGCGGAGAACGGGTCGGCCAGCACCACCTCGTGCAGCGGCTGATCGAGGGTCAGGAGGACGCGCAACCGGTCCGGGGTCTGCCAGCGAACGACGCGCGCATGCTCGACGCTGCCGGCGCTGCTCGACACGGCACCCGTCGCCAGGGGCCCGCCGGAGCCGGCGAACCCCAAGAGTGCCAGGAGGATGATGATGGCGAAGACGCCGAGCGCCATGCGTTCGCCCCACCAGAACCGCTCCTGAAAAGCCCGGTCCTCCTCCAGTTGAAGACCGTCATCCCGTATCCGGGGCGAGCCCATCTCCGTTTCGGCCATGTCTTGCACCATCCCGAGCCCGCGCGCTGCGCAGTCCGCAGCAGCAATGAATTCGGCAGGGAGGCCAAAGGTTCCCGCTGTGCCAGGTCGGAAGGGGCCCGGGGGAACTCGGTTCCCCCGGTTCCTGGTCTTCTACCGAATCCCCGCCTCGATCAGCGGAATCAACTCGCCGATCGTCTCCGGCGTCACCACGCCGGCGCCGGTATTGATGGAGAGGCCGGCGAAGCCGTAGGCCTTGGAGAGGACGCATTGCGTGACCGGCAGGAAGCCCTGGAGGTAGAGCTGCTGGTCGAGCGTGGCGGTGATGAAGCCCTGCTCGAGGCCGTCGATGGTGGAAGGTGCGAGGTCGATCCCGCCGACGACAATGTCGCCGGGCGCCTTGCCGGCCTGCTCGAGGACGCGGGCGATCTGGCCCGTGACGCCGCCGTGCTGGGTCCCGAACGCCTTGATGTCGGGATTGCTCTCCAGATAGGAGACGAGGATCGGCACGGCCAAGGAGGTGTCGTTGTTCACCTCGGGGCTGATCTCGAGATAGTCGACGACCACGCCGCCTTCCTCGAGGCCTTCCTTGAGGCCGCGGGTGGATTCGCCGCGCTCGGCCTGGCCGAGCAGGCCGTAGACCAGGGCCTTGTCGCCCGCCTGCAGCTTGCCGGTGGCCAGCATGTTCTGCGCCGTGACGTAGCCGCCGTCGTAGAGGATGACCCCGGCATAGCCCATGCCGTTGCCGCCATATTGCTGCTGCAGGCTGGAGAGCGGCGTGTTGTTGACGGTGACCAGGATGCCGGCTTCCTGGGCCTCGTCGACGAGGTCCTGGAAGGCGTCGACGCCGGGATGGCCCATGATGACGATGCAGTCGGGCGAGGCGGCGAGGGCTTCGCGGAACTGCTGGATCATGACGTCGGGCAGCCAGCCCGAGTACTGCTCGATGAGGTCGGCCCCGAGATGGCGGGCGGCGTCCTTGGCACCGTTGGCGCGGGGCAGGGTGGCCGGGCCGCCGGGCGGGCCGCCCATCTGCGCATAGATGGTCATGCCGGAGCCGAGCAGGTCCTGGGCCACGACCGGCAGGGCCACGACCGCGGCGAG
>JAUIID010000207.1 GCA_030431615.1 Alphaproteobacteria bacterium | reverse complement strand
GCGGACCAGAGTGTAGACGTCCTCCTTGGCCCCCACGTCGATGCCGCGCGTCGGGTGGTCGAGGATCACCACGCGCGAGCCGGCGATCCGCCACTTCGCCAGCACGACCTTCTGCTGGTTGCCGCCGGAAAGGCTGCCGACGGGTGTGGCCGGCGAGGGTGTCCTGATGGTCAGCCGCTGGATCCAGGACTTCGCCGCCTTCGTCTCCTCCGCCACCCGGATCAGCCCACGTGCGGTGAAGCGCTGCAGCGCCGCGAGCGTCATGTTCTCGGCGACGCTGAGCCCCGCCACGAGCCCCTCGGTCTTGCGCTCGCTCGGGATGAAGCCGATGCCGCGCGCCACGGTTTCGGACGGACTCGCCAGCGCCACCTTCCGGCCGTCGAGCCTGACCGAGCCCGCCACCGGCGGCTCGAGCCCGGCGAGGCAGCGTGCCAAAGCCTCGCGGCCCGAGCCCACCACGCCGGCAATACCCAAGACCTCGCCCGCATGCAGCGTGAAGGAGACATCCTTGAAGCCGTGCCGCCCCGTCAGCCCCTCGACCTCGAGCACCGCCTCGCCATCGCCCGGCGCCTGTCGGGCCTCGCGGTAATATTCGTGGTGCAGGGCGCGGCCGACCATGTGGCGGTGCAGCTCGGGAATGGTCGCATCCCCACTCGCCACCTCGTGCACCACCTTGCCGTCGCGCATCACATAAACCCGGTCCGAAACCTCCAGCACCTCGTCGAGCCGGTGCGAGATGAAAACGATGGACGCCCGGTCCTTCAGGTCGGCGACGATCTCGAAGAGCAAATCGACCTCGCGCTGCTCCAGCATGCTGGTCGGCTCGTCGAGCAGGATGGTGATGTCGCCCTCGATTCGCGTGTCGAGCGAAAGTGCCTTCGCGATCTCGACCATCTGCCGCTCGGCGAAGGAAAGCTCGGCGCAGCGCCGCCTCGGATCGACGTCGAGATGCACCTTGGCGAGCTCGGCCCGGGCCGCCTCGTTGAGCCGCCGCCGGTCGATCAGCCCGCCTTTGAGGAACTCGGCCTCGCGGGCGAGGAAGATGTTCTCCGCCACCGACAGGGTCGAGAGCACCGACTGCTCCTGGAAGACCATGGCGATGCCGTGGTCGAAGGCGTCGCGCGGGCTCCGGATCTGCACGGGCCGGCCGGCGACCCGGACCTCCCCCTGGTCGAGCTGGTAGATGCCGTTCAGCACCTTGAGCAGCGTCGACTTCCCCGCCCCGTTCTCGCCGATCAGCCCGACCACCTCGCGCCGGCCGATCGCGATGGCGACGTCGTCGAGTGCCATCACCCCCGGAAAACTCTTGGTGGCGCCGATGATCTCGAGGCTGGCCGGCTGCATCGTCGTGGCGCTCATCTCACTTCACCACCACGAGCCTGGAGCGATCCAGGGCGAGCGCCACGGCGGCGATGATCATCAGCCCCTGAACCCCCTGCTGCACGTAGGGCGGGATGCCCATCAGCACCATGCCGTTGGTGAGCACGATGACGATACCGACCCCGACGACCGAGTTCAGCACCGAGCCGACCCCGCCCGAGAGCGCCGTGCCGCCGACGACGACCGCGGTGATCGTGGTGAAGAGGCGCCCCGTGCCCATCAGCGCATGGCCCTGGCCGAGCTGGGCCGCGGCAAGCGCCCCGCCGAGCCCGTAGAACAGCCCGGCGAGCGTGAAGACCAGGATGCGCGTGCGCTCGACCGGCACGCCGGCATGCCTTGCCGTCACCTCGTCCGTGCCGATCGCATAGACCCAGCGGCCGAGCCTTGTTCGCTCCTGGATCACCCAGGCGACCAGCACGGCCATGCCCGCCAGCCAGACGCTGAACGGCACATCGAGGAAGCGGCCGAGCGCCAGCTCGCGAAAGCCGCGATCGGCGATCCGCACGGTGAAGCCGCCGAGGATCGCCGTCGCCACGCCGACCCCGGCGAAGCCGAAGCCGAGCGTCGCCATGAAGCTCGGAATCCGCAAGCGCACATGGACGAAGCCGTTGATGAAGCCGATGGCTCCGCCCGCCACCACCGCCACCGGCACGGCGAGCAACCCGAGATCGGCGCCCGTGAAGTCGTTGAGCACCAGCATGCTGGTGATGACGGCAGCCAGCGCCACGACACCCTCGACCGAGAGGTCGATGCTGCCCATCAGGATGACGAAGGTCGCCCCCATCACCAGGACCAGCGGAATGGCGGCCCCGCTCAAGAGACGGACGAGGTTCGAGAAGGAAAGAAAATTCGGGCTGATGACCGTGATGACGACGCAGAGCAGCAGGAGCACGCCAACCGGCGCCAACCCGCGCCAGCGGGCGAAGCGGTTGCGCTGGCCGGCGAGGCTACCCGACGCCATCAGCCCGTTCTCCAGGGATGCGAGAAGAGCGGCGCGGGCCGGGCACTGCCCCGCACCCGCGCCGCCGGCTCAGCCGCGATACTGGATCTGGCCCGGCGACTTGCCCCAGAAGTCGCCATAGTCGAGCGAGGTATCCATGGCCCGGTACTCGGCGAGATTGGCCGGGGTGACGACGATGCCCGTGCCGTAGAACTCGCGATGCGAATGCGGCTCGGCGGCGATGTCGATCTTGCCCGTCGCCACCGCATGGCCCAGCGCCAGGCCGATGCCGCCGGTCCAGTTCGGGTCCCAGGCCACCGTGCCGGCCATCTCGCCCGCCTCGATGGCGAAGAGTGCTGCCTCGATGCCGTCGATGCCGGTCACCGGCACGGCCCCGGCCTTGCCCTCCTGGCGGAGCGCCTCGAGGGCGCCGATCGCCATGCCGTCATTGGCGGCGAAGACGCCCTTGATGTCGTCGCCGAAGCGGGTGAGCCAGGCCTGCATGATCTCGAAGGCGCGGGTCTCGTTCCAGTCGGCCGGCTGGAAGTCGAGGAGCTGCACCTTGCCATTGGTCGCCGCGATGGCGTTGTCGAGCCCGATCTTGCGCTCGATCGCCGGGACGTTGGAGAGGATGCCGCCCAAGGCCACGATGCCGCCCTCGCCGCCCATCGCCTCGAAGAGTGCCTCGGCCACCGCTTGCGCCGTCGGCACGCCGTCGAACGACATGTGCGCCACGTAGTTCGGGTCGAAATCCCAGGGATGCAGGTCGTCGGGCTTGTTCCACTGGGTCACCACATAGGCCCCGGCGCGCTGGCACTCCTCGACGATCACCCGCGCATCGGGCGAATCGTTGGGGTCCACGTTCAGCACGAGCTTGCCGCCGGTCCGCGCCAGGAGGGCGCGGATGTCCGCCATGCCCTTCTCGGAATTGCCCTCGGTGATCAGCACCTCGAAGGGTGCCCCCACCGACTCGGCATAGGCCTCGCCGCCTGCCGCGAAGGTGGCGTGATAGGGGTTGGCGAGGCTGCGCATGGAGATCGCGAGCGTCCACTCGTCGGCCTGCGCCGCACCGAGCCTGGGGAACGTGCCGGCGAGCACGCCCGCACCGGCGAAACCCGCCGCACCCTTGAGGAGATCGCGGCGCAAGAGCTGCCGCCTGGCGATGGGGCCGAGCCGTTTATGGATCATTTCTGCCTCCCTGGTCTGCGTCCGTTAACGCACTAAACGGTTACTTCTAGGCCGAAGCCGGCCACCGCGCAATTCGATTTCGCCGTTCAGACCCGGTTGCCGCGAATCAGGTCCGACGCCTTCTCGCCGATCATGATCGAGGGTGCATTGGTGTTCGAGCTGACCAGCCGCGGCATGATCGAGCTGTCGCAGACCCGAAGCCCCTCGATGCCGCGGAGCCGAAGCTCCGGGTCGACCACCGCCATCTCGTCCACGCCCATCCGGCAGGTGCCGACCGGATGGTACGAGGTCCGCCCGTAGCGCCTGGCATAGGCCTCGAGCTCGGCCTTCGTGCGCACCGCCTCGCCCGGGAAGTGCTCGCCCCGGACATAGGGCGCGAGCGCCGGCTGGTGCATCATCTCGCGGCTCAGCCTGAGCCCCTCCAGCGAGGTCTCGAGGTCGGAAGCCTCGGCGAGGAAGTTCGGGTCGACCACCGGCCGGTCGCCCGGCTCGGCACTCCGAAGCGTCACCGAGCCCCGGCTTTCGGGCCGGAGCGTGTAGGAATTGAGCGTCACCCCGGAGCCCGATTCGATCACCGGCACCCCCGCCTCGACCCCCGCCCCGGCAAGGAAATGGAACTGCAGGTCCGGCGTCTCCGCCGCCTTGTCCGCATACCAGAAGGCCCCGCCCTCGACGATGTTGGACGCCACCGGCCCGCGCTTGAAGAGCAGGTATTCGAGCCCCGCCCAGAGCATCCAGTGCGGCTTCTGGTACTTGTCGAGGCTCCAGGGCCCCTTCAGCTCGTAGACGATGTCGATGCCGAAATGGTCGTGCAGGTTCTGCCCCACACCCGGCAGGTCGTGCACCGGCTCGATGCCGACGCTTTTCAGGTGATCCGCCGGCCCGATCCCCGACAACATCAGCAGCTTCGGCGAGCCGATCGCCCCCGCCGTCAGGATCACCTCGCGCTCCGCCCGGATGGTCCGGGTCGCCCCGTCATGCTGGTAGTCGACGCCCACCGCCCGGCCGTTCTCGACCCGGATCCGCGTGACGAGGCAGTCGGTCTCGACCACGAGGTTCTGCCGCGCCATCGCCGGCCGGAGATAGCCCACCACCGCCGAGCAGCGCTTCCCGCCCCGCGTCGTCGTCTGGTAGACCCCGCAGCCCGCCTGCTCGGCCCCGTTGAAGTCCGGGTTGTAGGGTATCCCGAGCTCCTGGCAGGCCCGAACGAACGCCAGCGTCACGGGCTGCCCCGGCTGCGTCGTCACCCCGAGCGGCCCGCCCGAGCCGTGCCAGGCACCACCCAGGAGGTCGTTGTCCTCCGAGCGCACGAAGAGCGGCCGCAGCTCCTCGAACGACCAGCCAACACAGCCATGCTCGCTCACCCAGTGGTTGTAATCCTGCGGCACGCCGCGCGTGAACACCTCCGCATTGATGGACGACCCGCCCCCCAGCACCCGCGCCTGCGCGTAAGGGATCTCGCGGTTCTCGCAATGCTTCTGCGGCGCCGTCACCAGCCCCCAGGTCAAGGGCCCGCCCGTCATCTTGGCGAAGCCAACCGGCATGTGGATATACCGGTTCGTATCGCTCGGCCCCGCCTCCAGCACGGTCACCGAGACATCCGGATCGGAAGTGAGCCGCGCCGCGATCACCGCGCCCGAAGCCCCGCCGCCGATGATCACGTAGTCAGGCATGGTGAAGCGGCCTCCCCTTGTTTGCGCCCAAGGTAGCCGAATGGCGCCTGCATTCAACGGTCGGCGGGTAGGGCCTCGGGGCGGCCGGTGCGTTCGGGCTCGACGCCTTCCGGGCAGAGCCATTGGGCGCGGAGTTCAACGTGTTGGCTATTCGGAAAGTGCCGAAGCAGCCCGTCCATGGTGAGTGGTGGCTCAGCCCAACAGGTCCAGACGTACAGCTGTTCGCCGGTTTCTGCATCGAGCGGCAAAATTGTTCGGTCGTTGCCGATCACTTGATCAAGCTGACTTTGTGTCAGATTGCGGCCACCGGCAAAATTGGCCGAATGGGCCAGCGAGGCACCAATTGAGGCGCCGGCCCATTCGGCAGAGTGAAACCCTGCCTCACCCAAACTCGCTCCTTCTAGCCGCGCTAAGGTGAGGTCTGCCCGACCCAGCCACGCCCCACTGAGATTTGCCCCCGTAAGCCATGCCTCGTTAAACTTCGTCCTTTCCAGCCCCGCCGCGTACAAGTTCGCTCCGTCCAACCGCGCCCTGCGGAGGTTTGCTCCCTTTAGTTGCGCCGCGCCGAGGAATGACCCTTCTAATCGCGCATAGCTGACGTCTGCCCCCTCCAACCGTGCTAAGGTGAGGTTCGCCCCTTGGAGCCGAGCCATAAAGAGGTCTGCCCCCTCCAAACGCGTCCGGCTGAGGTCCGCCCCCTCTAGCCGGGCAGCTCCTAGGTCCGCTCCCTCCAGCCGCGCCTCCGTAAGGTCGGCCCTCTCTAGTCGTGCCTCTCTGAGCGAAACGCCGGCAATAAACGCCCCACCGAGGTGTGCCCCGCGCATATCACGTCCGCTTAGGTCCGGCCGTGTGAAGTTGGCAAGGTACTCGCCCCGTGCCTCTTGCCACTCGTCGTCAAACACATTGTCGATTTCGCGAAATCGGTCAGCGCAAGCTTCGACCCGGCGCACTTGGCACCACTCGATCCGTGCCGATTCTTGAACGGGCGTCGTCGGCGGCTCGCAGGCATCCGCCGGCAGGCCGCGATCCCGGCACCAGGTCATCCGAAACCGCCGTTCCGCCGTATCCCGGCCGACCCAGTCGTCCGGCTTCTCCACGATCTCGGCACCGGCGAGATCGATCGGAGCGAGCCAGAGCGCCTTCGATCGGAACGGCCCGATCTCGATCTCGCCGACCTCGGTCCGCATGAAGCTGACGGCGACGAGGACTGCGGCAAATGCGGAGGACATGCCCCACATTCTCGGAGGCAACTCCCAGGATGACCGCGGATCTGCGTTGAGGACACCTGGCGTCCCGAGTCGCGCCTGCGCGCGGCGCCAGCCTTCGAGGGAGGCAAAGAGGCTGACGAGCAAGGCGCCGGCGATCGCGAGTGTCAGCATGGCATCGTGCGCCGGCATCGAGCGCCACCAGAACCCGGCGAGAACCAAAGGCGTCGCCAGCCAGATCACTAGCGTGGTGACGAGATTAGAGAGTCGGTCCATTGGCCGATCGTTCGCCGCGTGGTCAGGTCGGCGGCGAAGCGCCCAGTCGTTGACCAGCCAGGGGAACACCCGCTCGCCGAGCTTCAACCTGACCGCATCGGTCTCGCCGACTTCGGGCGGCGCCTCGGCCAACGCATCCCAGAGCTTGAGCAGGAAGAGGTGAAGGTAGGTGTGCAGCACCGCCGCGAGCCACGCCGCGGTCCAGAAGAAGATTGTTGTCGATATCGCAATATTGACGATCGGCAACGAGGTAGCCGCCGTGGCGGAGAAGAAGTCGACGTCCCGCACGCTGAGCAAGGTCGAGCCGATGAAGGCGAGAAGGCCGATCAGCACCAGCCACGTGGCCCGCGCGTTGCGCGCAATCGCCTCGATGCGGGCGAGCGCTATCGCCTCGTCGACAAACACCGGTTCGCGTGCAGGCCCGCTCGGCTGCGGCGGCATGGCGGCGCTTTCTGGTTTCATTGTCCCCGAACGCTAACCCAACCCAAGCGCACCCACCAGAGGCACTCGCTTACGCCGCCGCCCGTTCCGCCAGCGCCAGGTGCTGCAGCAGCATGATCGTCTTGGCGTCGCGGATCGCCCCGCTCGCGATCATCGCCAGCGCCTCGTCGAGCGGCAGCTCGAGCACCTCGATATCCTCGCCCTCCGCCACCGAGCCGCCGCCGGCGGCGACGCGATCGCCGGGCGCGTAGCTGGCGGTGAAGAAATGCAGCCGCTCGGTCACCGAGCCGGGGCTCATGAAGACCTCGAAGACCTTGCGGACCGCCCCGACGCGAAAGCCCGTCTCCTCCTCGATCTCCGCCCGGATGCGCGCCTCCGGTGCCGCGGCATCCAGCAGCCCCGCCGGCGCCTCGATCAGCCAGCCGCGCTCGTCTTCGTCCGCGGGGCTGTTGACGAAGACGGGCAGGCGGAACTGCCGGGTAAGCACGACCCGGCGGCTCACGGGATCGAAGAGCAGGATGACCGCCCCGTCGCCCCGGTCGTAGGTCTCGCGGGTCTGGCGCTGCCAGTGGCCGTCGCGACGGCGCAGCTCGAAGGTGGTCTTCTTCAGTACACCCCAGTCATCGGCCAGGGTCTCGACGGCAATCAGGCGCGGCAGGTCGTGCGGCATTTGCGGCTCTCCGATGGACAGGCGCCGCAATATCGTGCAGTTTCGTGCAAGTTCAAGAAAATTCGTGAGAGACCATGCTGACCCAGGAACGCCGCGCCCTGCTCCTCGAACGCCTCCGCCGGGACGGGCGGATCGTCGCCCGCACGATCAGCGCCGAGCTCGGCCTCTCCGAGGACACGATCCGCCGCGATCTCCGCGACCTTGCCGCCGAGGGCCTGGTCAAGCGCGTGCATGGCGGCGCCCTGCCGGCCTCGCCCGCCCTCGGTGACCTGGCGGTCCGCGGCACGATCGCCACTTCCGGCAAGGCCGCCATCGGCCGAAGGGCCGCGGCCATGGTCCGGCCCGGCCAGACCGTCTTCATCGACGGCGGCACCACCGCCCTGCAGCTGGCCCGCCATCTGCCCCCCAACCTCGCCGCCACGATCGTCACCCACAGCCCCGCCGTGGCGGTCGAGCTGGCCCGTTTGCCGCTCCTCACGGTCGAGCTGGTTGGCGGCCGGCTCTTTCGCCATTCGCTCGTCGCCACCGGTGCCGCCGCCCTTCGCGCCATCGACAGCTTTCGCCCGGACTGCTGCTTCATCGGTGTCACCGGCGTGCATGCCGAGACGGGCCTGACGACCGGCGACGCCGAGGAGGGGCAGATCAAGCGGGCTGTCATGGAGCGCTCGGGCGAGACCGTCGTCCTTGCCTCGGCCGAGAAGCTCGGCGCCGCCTCTGCCGTCGTCATCGCCCCCTGCAGCGCCGCCGACGTCATCGTCGTCGAGGCGGCGACGGACGAGGACCGGCTGGCCCCCTTGCGCGCGCAGGGCTGCACCATCGTCCTGGCACCCGGCGACTGAAGCGCTTGCCTCGCCGATCAGCCCCGACTTAACTAACCGGCCAGACTTAACTAACCGGTACGTGCATTGCCGACCCGCCTCACCGGCAGGAGCCCGGATGACCGAGACCGCAACAACCGAAAGACCCCGCATCCGCGACGCCGAGGCGACGCAGAAGCGCATCCTCGCCGCTGCCCGGAAGGAGTTCGCGAAGTCGGGCCTCGGCGGGGCCAGGGTCGACACCATCGCGCAACGGGCGAAAGCCAACAAGCGGATGATCTACCACTACTTCAAGAGCAAGGAGCAGCTCTTCACCCGCGTCCTCGAGGACGCCTATGCCGACATCCGCACGGCCGAGCGGAAGCTCCATCTGGACGAGCTCGATCCCGAGACGGCGATCACCACCCTCGTCCGCTTCACCTGGCGCTACTACCAGGCCAATCCCGAGTTCCTCACGCTTGTCAACAGCGAGAACCTGCACCGGGCCCGCCACCTCAAGGGCTCCGCTCGCATGCACGAGCTCAGCCGCCCCTTCGTCGGCATGGTGGCGGACATCCTCGAGCGCGGCGTCGCCGCCGGCGTCTTTCGCCCCGGCATCGACGCGGTCCAGCTCAACATCACCATCGCCGCGATCGGCTACTACTATCTCACCAACCGCTTCACCGGCGCCATCGTCTACGAGCGCGACCTGATGACGAAGGAAGCGCTCGACGCCCGCCTCGCCTTCAACATCGAGACCATCCTCCGCCTGCTCCGCGCCTGAAGCGGCGCCTCAGCCGGCCGGGACGGGCGCATCCTCACGCAGCAGCCCTTGCACCTTCAGCGCCCGCCAGAAATCGCGCGGGATCGGCGCCTCGAACCAGGCGACGTTCTGCTCAAGTTGCTCAACGGTGCGCGTCCCGGCACAGAAGGTCGGGACCGCCGGGTGGGCCGTCACGAACTGCAGCGCCGCCGCCGGCAGCGCCACGTCGAACTCGGCGCAGACCGCCTCGATTTTCTTCACCCGCGCCATGATGTCGTCGGGTGCCGGGCTGTAATTGTACTTTGCCCCCGGCACGGCTCCCGTCGCGAGGATGCCCGAATTGAACCCGCCGCCGACGATGACGCCGGCCCCCCGCTCGGCGCAGAGTGAGAGGAAGGGGTCGAGGGAATCCTGCTCCAGGAGGGTGTAGCGCCCGGCCAGCAGGAAGGCGTCGAGGTCGTGGCGCAGCAGCGCGTCGTAACAGGGCTGCCACTCGTTGACCCC
>JAUIID010000206.1 GCA_030431615.1 Alphaproteobacteria bacterium | reverse complement strand
ACGGCTTCCGCCACTTCCAGGAGTACCGGCTGTTCGAGCCCGATTCGGTGGTCGCCGAGGCGCCGGTCTGGCAGGGGGCCGAGCCGACCGTGCCGCTCGTCGGCGCCGATGTGGTGAGCATCACCCTGACCCGCGCCGCGCGCGATTCGCTCAACGTCAAGGTAGTCTACGACAGCCCGGTCACGGCACCCGTCGAGGCCGGCCAGGTGATCGGGCAGATCGAGATGACCGCCGACGGCATGCCGACCCGGGTGCTGCCGCTGGTGGCCGCCCGGCCGGTCGAGCGGGCCGGCATCCTCGGCCGCATGACCGGCACGCTCGAATACCTCATCTGGGGCGTGCCGGGCTGAGCGCGATCCCGACCGCGCGCGGCGTCTTCATCACCTTCGAAGGCGGGGAGGGGGCCGGCAAGACCACCCAGCTCCAGGCCCTGCGCCGCTTCCTCGAGAGCCGGGGCATGGCCGTCGCCGCGACGCGCGAGCCGGGCGGCACCCCCGGCGCCGAGGCGATCCGCGGCCTCGTCCTCGACGGGGCGGCCGAGCGCTGGAGCCATGGCGTCGAGGCGCTACTCATGACCGCGGCCCGGCTCGACCATGTCGAGCGGCTGGTCGAGCCCGCCCTCGCTGCCGGACGGTGGGTGGTCTCGGACCGTTTCAGCGACAGCACGCGCGTCTACCAGGGCATCGCCGGCGGGCTCGGTATCGACCGCATCGATGCCCTGCACGACCTCTTCCTGCCAGCGCCCCGCCCCGATCTCACGCTCCTGCTCGACCTGCCGGTCGCCGCCGGCCTCGCCCGCCGGGCCCGGGCCGGTGGCGGCAGCCGCTTCGAGGCGCTGGAGACCGGCTTCCACGAGCGGGTGCGGGCCGGCTTCCTCGAGCTCGCCGGCGCCGAGCCCGGCCGCTTCGCCGTTATCGACGCGACCGCACCGGCCGAAGCCGTCACCGCCGCGATCGAGGCCACCATCCTCGGCCGGTTCGCCGACCGGCTCGGTCGATGATCGAGCCCGAACCGCCGGCACCGCGCGAGAACTCCCTCCTCTTCGGGCACGCGGCAGCCGAGGAGGTGTTCGAGCGCGCCTGGCGAAGCGGCCGGCTGCCCCATGCCTGGCTCCTGCAGGGCCCCCCCGGCATCGGCAAGGCGACGCTCGCCTACCGCCTCGCCCGCCGCATCCTGGCCGGCCCCGATGTGGTCGACCCCAACGACCCCGAGAGCGCCATCTTCCGCCGCGTGGCGCACGGCTCGGAGCCCGATCTCTTCGTCCTCGCCAACGAGGTCAACCGGAAGACCAAGCGATTGCGCGGCGAGATCGTCATCAGCCAGGCGCGCGAGCTCACCACGAAGCTGCACGCCACGGCGGTCGGTCGCCATGGCCGGGTGGTGGTCGTCGACACGACCGACGACCTGAACCACTCCACCGTCAACGCGCTGCTCAAGCTGATCGAGGAGCCGCCCCGCGGCTGCGTCCTCCTCCTCGTCTGCCACGCGCCGGGCCGGGTGCCGCGCACCATCCTCTCGCGTTGCGTCCGCCTGCGCCTGGCACCACTGGCGCCCGAGCCCATGCGCCAGGCCCTCGCGGCGGCCGGCCTTGCCGGGGACGAGCTGTCGCCGGCCCTCCTGGCCCTGGCCCAGGGCTCGCCCGGGCGCTACGTGGCGTTCTGCGACACCGGGTTCCTCGAGCACTACGCGGCGCTGCTCGATGCGCTGGCCGCCGCGCGGGACGACAGCACCCGGCTCCTGGAGACGGCCGACCGCCTCAACGGCCTCGGCGATGCCGGCCTCGCCACCGAGCTCCTGACCCTGGTTCTCCGCCGCGGCACCGAGGCGGCGGGCCGCGGCGAGCTCGACCCCGAGGTGATGCCGGGCGAGGCGGCGAAGCTGGCTGCCCTGATCCGGGGCAGGCGGCTTGATCGCTGGGTGGGCTTGTGGGACAAGCTGCGCGACCTGCCGGGCGAGCTCGATCACCTGAACCTCGATCCGCGCCGGACCTTCTTCCTGGCATTGACGGCGCTGGCCGGCAGCGCGGAGGAGCGGCTGGCCGGCTGATCGGGAGCCCGTGCCGGTACCCGGCAAACGGCCTTGGGCTGGAGACGACGATGGCAGCCCGTGCTGCGTACTACATCACGACCCCGATCTATTACGTCAACGATTCGCCGCATATCGGGCACGCCTACACGACGCTCGCCTGCGACGCGCTGGCCCGCTTCATGCGGCTCGACGGGCGCGACGTGCGCTTCCTCACCGGCACGGACGAGCACGGCCAGAAGGTCGAGAAGGCGGCGCGCGACCGCGGCATGGACCCGCAGGCCTTCACCGACGAGGTCTCGACCCGCTTTCGCGAGCTCGTCCGGGTGATGGGCTTCAGCCAGGACGACTTCATCCGCACCACCGAGCCGCGGCACAAGCAGGCCGTGCAGCATCTCTGGCAGAAGCTGCTCGACGCCGGCGAGATCTATCTCGGCGCCTATGCCGGCTGGTACTCGGTGCGCGACGAGGCCTTCTACGCCGAGAGCGAGCTCGTCGCCGGCAAGGCGCCGACCGGTGCGCCGGTCGAATGGGTCGAGGAGCCCTCCTACTTCTTTCGCCTCTCGGCCTGGCAGGATCGCCTGCTCGCCTTCTACGACGCCCATCCCGACTTCGTCCTGCCGGAGAGCCGCTTCAACGAGGTCCGCAGCTTCGTGAAGGGCGGGCTCAACGACCTCTCCGTCAGCCGCACCACCTTCGCCTGGGGCGTGCCCGTGCCGAACGACCCGGCGCACGTCATGTATGTCTGGCTCGACGCGCTGACCAACTACATCTCCGCTCTCGGCTACCCCGAGGACGCGGACGGGCTCTATGCCCGCTTCTGGCCCTGCGACGTGCATGTCGTCGGCAAGGACATCCTGCGCTTCCACGCCGTCTACTGGCCGGCCTTCCTGATGGCCGCCGGGCTCGAGCCGCCGAAGCGCGTCTTCGCCCATGGCTGGTGGACCAACGAGGGGCAGAAGATCAGCAAGTCCGTCGGCAATGTCATCGACCCGCACGAGCTGATCGAGCGCTACGGCCTCGACGCCACCCGCTACTTCCTCCTGCGCGAGGTGCCGTTCGGGAATGACGGCGACTTCAGCCATGCCGCCATGCTGCGCCGCATGAACAGCGACCTCGCCAATGACTACGGCAATCTCTGCCAGCGCGTGCTTTCGATGATCGGCAAGAACTGCGATGCCGCCATCCCCCGGCCCGGCCCGATCGAGCCCGCTGACCAGGCCCTGCTCGACCAGGCGGCAGGCCTTCTCGGGACCTGCCGCAGGCTGATGGAGCGCCAGGCCAGCCACGCGGCGCTCGAGGCCATCTGGGCGGTGATCGCCGAGGCCAATCGCTATGTCGACACGCAGGCACCCTGGGCGCTCCGCAAGAGCGACCCCGAGCGCATGGCGACGGTGCTCTGGGTGCTGGCCGAGACCATCCGCCGGGTGGCGATCCTGACCCAGCCCTTCATGCCCGACGCCTCCGCGCAAATCCTCGACCAGCTCGCCCAGCCGGCGGAGCTGCGCTCGTTCCAGGCGCTGGACGACAAGGGTGCCCTCGTCGCCGGCACGGCGCTGCCGAAGCCGGCAGGCGTCTTCCCGCGGCTCGTCGAGGACCCGGCCGGTGCCTGAGCTGCGGCCGACCTTCGTCGACAGCCACTGCCACCTCGACTATCCGGGCCTCGTCGCCGAGGCGGAGGCGGTCGTCGCCCGCGCCGGCGAGGCCGGCGTGGCGACGCTGCTCACCATCGCCACAAGGCTCACCAGCCTGCCGGCGGTGCTCGACCTTGCCCGCCGTCACCCGAATGTCTGGGTCGCCTCGGGCGTCCACCCGCACCAGGCGGCCGAGGAGGCGGGGAGCTGCGACCCGGCCCCGTTCATCGCCAATGCGGCCGACCCCAAGGTCGTGGCGATCGGCGAGTGCGGCCTCGACTATTTCTACGACAAGAGCCCGCGCGAGGTGCAGCGGGCGAGCTTCGAGGCCCAGCTCGAGGCGGCCAGGGCAACCTCGCTCCCCTTCATCGTCCACACCCGCGACGCCGATGCCGACACGCTCGACGTCCTCGAAGCCGCAGCGACCCAGGAACCCCTGCAGGGCGTCATCCACTGCTACAGCACCTCGCCGGAAATGGGCCACCGGGCGGTCGCCCTGGGCCTCCATCTCGGCCTCGGCGGCATCCTCACCTTCAAGCGCTCGGACGAGCTGCGGGCCACAGTGAGAGACCTGCCTAGGGACCGCATCCTGCTCGAGACCGATTCGCCCTTCCTCGCGCCATTGCCTTATCGCGGCAAGCGCAACGAGCCGGCCTACATCCCGCACGTCGCCGCCGTCCTGGCGGAGCTCTGGGGGACCGGCACCGACGAGGTCGCCCGCGTCACCACCGACAACTTCTTTCGCCTCTTCAAGAAGGCCGCGCGTCCCTGATGCGGGTGACGGCCTGATGCGGGTGACGGTCCTCGGCTGCGGCACCTCGGCCGGCGTGCCGCAGATCGGCTGCGACTGCGCCGTCTGCCGTTCGCCCGACCCTCGCAACAAGCGGCTGCGCTGCTCGATCCTGGTCGAGACCATGGGCCAGAGGATCCTCTTCGACACCGGCCCGGACCTGCGCCAGCAATGCCTCGGTGCCGGGATCAGCCGGCTCGACGCACTGGTCTTCACCCACGCCCATGCCGATCACCTGCACGGGCTCGACGACATCCGGGCGATCAACAACGTCATCGGCCGCCCGCTGCCGGCCCACGCCCATACCGATGTTCTGCAGCGCATCCAGGAGCGCTTCCCCTATGCCTTCGGCGGCGGGCAGGACGGCCGGGGCGGGTTCTGGCGGCCGGAGATCGAGCCCCGGCCGTTCACCGGCGACGGTCCCTTCACCATCGGCCCGGCCCTGCTCCTGCCGCTGGCCCATGGCCACGGGCGGAGCCGCGTCTGGGGCTTCCGCATCGGCAATTTCGCCTACTCGACCGATGCCGACCGGCTCGACGAGGCCTATCTGGAAGCTCTTGCCGGCGTCGAGGTCTGGCTGGTCGACGCGCTCCGCGACAAGCCGCACCCGAGCCACGCCCACCTCGACCGCACGCTCGGCTGGATTGACCGCGTCCGGCCCAGGCAGGCCTGGCTCACCCACATGAACCACGAGGTCGACTACGCCACCTGGCAGGCCAGGCTCCCCGCCGGCGTGACCCCCGCCCATGACGGCCTCGTCATCGAGCTCGAGGACTGACGGGCGCCCGGCGCCGTGTGGTATGCCACCGGACATGTGCTAGACTGCCTGCCGGGCGATGCTCCTCGAAGGATTCGGAACATTGGCGCAACCGGAGCAAATGGACCGCATCTCGTTCGACCCGTCCATCATGGGCGGCCGGCCCTGCATCAAGGGCACGCGTGTCACCGTCGCAACCGTCCTCGGCCTCGTCGCCGATGGCCTGACGGTGGAAGCCATCCTCGCCGAATACCCCTATCTGTCGGCCGATGACATCCGCGCTGCCCTCGCCTATGCCGCATGGCTCGCTCGCGAGGAGGTCGTCTCCGCCTGATGGCGCCACGCCTGCTGCTGGACGCCAACATTTCGCCCAGGGTCGCGGCGGCGCTGCGGGCGGAAGGGATCGACTCCCGCCATGTTGGTGAGATCGGGTTGCTTGCCGCCAATGACCGCGAAATTCTCGAGCGGGCTATCGAGAACGGGTGGACCGTTGTCACGTTCGATCTGGACTTCGCCGCAATGACCGCGGCTCTGGGCAAGAGCCCCACCACCGGCATCATGATCCTCCGCCTGCCGACCGTACGCTCCGACCTCGTGCTGCCGCGAATCCGCGCCGCACTTCGCCGCGAGGGCGAAGCCCTGGCGAATGGTGCCGTGGTCGTTGTGGAGGCGGGGCGACTGAGGGTGCGCCGTGACGTCCGTTGATGCGCCCGGTCAGGCCAGCGGCAGCACCGGCTTGTCGCGGCAATGTGCCGGCAGCTCCATGTCGTCGAGCAGCGTTTCGAAGGAATCCGCCCGGTCATAGGCCTGGAAGCCGAAGCTCTCATAGGTGGCGAGCGCCTTGGGGTGATCGAGGTCGCAGGTGTCGAGATGGAGCCGCGTCGCCCCCTTGGCGAAGGCGTGGCGGATCGCCCAGTCGAGGAGATAGGGCCCGAGCCCCCGGCCGAGGAAGTCCGGCACGAGCCCGAGAAAGGCGAGCCGGACATCCGGCAGCTCGGCCAGGTCGAGCTCGACATAGCCGGCCGGCACGCCATGCAGCCAGAGCACGCGGAGATCGGTCGTCGGCGCCTGGATGATCGCCGCGAGCGTCGCATCGTCGATCAGCCGGCGCCGATTCCAGAGCCAGGGAGCGCCGACCGTCGCATAGAGATAGCGGTAGAAATGCACGGGCGGGTTCAGCGCGCGGACGATCTCGGTGCCGGGGCAGGGCGGCTGCAAGGGTGACCCCCTGGGTGGGTCGAGCCGCTCGAGATAGGTGATGGTGCTGGGCACGCGGCCCTTCGGTGAGGCAGGCATGGCGGCGTTCCGGTCGACTGGCGAAGGCGTTGGCTTGCCGGCCCGCACGCTGTCCTGTCAAGTTGCCGGCGCCCGCGCCGAAGCCACTGGCGTTAACCAGATCTTCGTTGATTTCGGGTAGGCTCGTCGCCCTGTTGATGCGCTGTCATCAAGTGCGCGAGGGCCGTTTGACCGCCAATCGCCGTCTTTTCTCCCTGAAGCAGCGGCCCTCGACCTATGCCGAGGCCGGCGTGGTGGCGCCGTTCACCACCCCGCTCCTGCTCCAGGCACGGCTGCGGCTGGACTATCGGGGCCGGCTCGAGGTCGTCGCCCGCAACCCGACTGGCGCTGACGGCGTGTACGTTGTGCCGCTGGCGGCGCTCGAGGAATTCTTCCGGCTGTCGGTGCATGACCGGGCGCTGATCGAGCGCGTGCGCACCCTCACCCCGATCAGCCCGCTCGGCATCCGCGAGATCGCGCTTGGCCTCTCCCGGGAGGGCCTTGCCGGGCCCGATGCCGAGGCGGCTGCCGCACGCTCGCTGCAGGAGGAGGAGGAGCGCTCGCTGCTCACCATGCTGCTCCTGCTCGAGCAGCTTCTGCAGGAGGCCGGCCTCGGCAGGATCGACTGGAAGACCATCGATACGGGCTCGAGCGACGCGCGCGAGCGCCTGCGCCCCTATTTCAAGAGCCTCGAGCCGAGCATGGGCATCGGCTCGGGCGAGCTGATCACGATGATCGACGAGCTGAGCGGGCTGGTCGCCTCGATCGGGCATACCAAGGCGCCCTTCAAGAGCCATGCCGACACGACGCTCGAGGAGGTGGTCGAGCTCAGGCGGTCGATCGCGGAATGGGTGCAGGGCGAGCGCGATGACCACGCGGTCCTTGCCGGCCTCGTCGTCGAATGCGCGACCCTGACCATCGACTGCACCGGGCCGGGCCTCGCCAAGGCGAAGACCATCGCGAACAGTGCCCGCCGCCTGCTGCAGGCGCGGGCGAGCGACCGGCGCAAGGTCGACGAGGTGCTGACCCGGCCGATCTGGCTGCTCGACGGCTGGCGTCATCTCGCGGCGCTCTGGCGCAGCGGTGCGGAAGAGTCCCGCGAGGCGCAGCGCGACATCCTGATCGAGCTCGCCGAGCTCGCACCGCTGGTGCCGCTCGCCGCCGACGAGTGGCTCGGCAAACCCATGGAGGTCCGCGCCAATACCGAGCTCAGGCGCTGGGTGCGCCTCAACGAGGACTGGCGCACCGGCCATGTGCTCGACCGCCAGGCGGTGATCGAGCAGGTCCTGGCGGAGGCTCTTTGACCATGGCTGACAAGGATGGCGACTGCCTCGCCGACCGGCTCCAGCTGGTCGATGACAAGAAGCTTCGCGATGTCGTGCGCGTGCTCGAATCGACCCGCGAGCGGGGTGCCGTCGAGCCGATCCTCGCCGCATTGCGACCGCGCCTGCGCCGGCTGCGGCCGGAACGGCCGCTGACCCTGCAGCGCCTGCTCACCGTGCCGCTCGAGGCGGCTTTGGTCACCGGGCGCGACGGGGCCTGGTCCTTCGTCGTCGACCGGTCCCGGCTGGGCGAGCTGCACGAGGTGACGCTGGCGCGGCTGGCGCCCGGGCTGGCGGCGGCGCTGGAGAAGGCGCTGCTTGGGCGGCTGGCGCACGAGACCGAGGCGATCCTCGAGCATGGGCGCAGCTTCTGGCCCGCTGCCGCGGAGGCTCTGGCCGCGACGGCGGCGGATGAGGCGCTGCCCGAGCGGCTCGTCGTCGAGCAGCGGCGGGCCGCCGACCTGCTCGCCACGGCCAGCGAGCTCGTGCCGCTGCTTGCCCGGCTGCCCCGGCCGCTGCAGTTCCTCGAGGACGGCGAAAAGGAGCTGCTCGCCGACATCCTAGCCCTGGCTCTCGGCGGCTCCGATGACCGGTGCGGGACGGTGCTGACGCTCCTGCTGCGCTCGACCAAACGGCCGGCGGCGCTGGTCGACGATCTGCTGGCGGCGGTCGAGCCCGTGGACCGGAACCGCCTCAGGCCGTTGATCGACCGGATCCTGGCGGAGCATCGGGCGACCCTGGATTCGCTGCTCGACGACGTCGCGGACCGGCCCGAGGCGCCAGTGGCGCAGGTCGCCGAAGCCGTCGAGCGGGTCGCCGAGGCGGTCGACGACGAGGCGGCTGCCGCGGCCGAGCTCGGTCGCCGGGCCGGGGTCGTGGCCGAGACCCGCTATCTCGCCGCCATTCAGGACCTCACCGCCATGCGCCCGCTGCCGGCGGGTGATACGGCCGCCGTGCTCGCCGGCGTCCGCGACCGCGAGACCATGGCCCGGGCGGTGGCGAAGCTCGGCCGGGCGGCCGGGCGGCTGGTGCGCGGCGAAGCCATCGAGCGGGCGACCGGTGACGCGGTCAATGCCCTGGTCGACAGCGTCAGGGATCTGGCCGGCGAGGCCACGCCCGAGGCGCATGTCCGGATCGCCCGGCTGATCGAGATCCTGGCCGGCTCCGACCGCGCCTGGGCGCATCTGAGCCAGCACCGCACCTGAGCGACCGGTCGCGCTCCCTCGCTCAGAAGAAGCGTTTGACGCGCAGGGCTATGTAGTCGTCATTGCCGGCCGCCTGCAGGATGTCGTCGCTGGCGACATTGAAGAAGCCGCGCGCGTCGATCTCGAGCAGCCAGGTGTCGGTGAGCCGCCGCGATGCCTCGAGCGAGGCGACGGTGCTGCCGTCCTCGCGATCGACGATGACACCCGCCAGCATCTGCGTGTTGGCGAAGTCGTTGAAGGTCAGCCGCGTGCCGAGGAAGATGTCGTCCTCGTAGGGCGCCCCGCTGCCGATCGTCGCGAACTCCAGCTCGTCGCGGCTGTCGTAGAGATACTCGGACAGGAGGCCGACGCTCGCCGGCGTGCCGAAGACGTCGAAGATCGTGTACTCGAACCCGCCGACGAAGGCGTTGATGCGGTCCTTCTGGCCGGTGCGGGTAATCGCCTCGAGCTTCCAGAGCCAGTCGCCGAACGTCGCCTGCAGGTCGATGCCGAACTGGTCGATCTCTTCGTAGAAGGGCTCGAAGTGCTGGCTGCCGTCCGGCTTGGCCTTGGGCACCAGGGTCGGATCGCGGCCGGTGCCGTGGAAGTAGGAGAGGCCGAGGTCGAACGGCCCGAGGCTGTTGGTGTAGCGGGCGGCGAAGGCGACGTCGTCCTGGCCCGCATTCTTGCCGAACGAGGCGTCGTTGACGTTGATCGGCAGGGGGCCGCGCAGGCGGGCGTCGTCGGACGGGAAGGTGCGCTCGCGAAAGAAGGGGAGGGCGAAGAAGCGGAACGTGCCGTAGTCGCTGAGCAGGTTGAGGTTGACCATGGGCTGGCCGAGCTTCGCGTCGCCCTCGATCCCCTCGACCTGGTCGAGCTGGTTGACGATG
>JAUIID010000205.1 GCA_030431615.1 Alphaproteobacteria bacterium | reverse complement strand
GGATCGTCGAGCTGGACGTCCCGGCACCGGCGCTCGCCGACAATCTGCTCGGGACCCCTGCCGTCCAGGGTGCCGCGGTCTACCTGCCGGAGAGCTACGACGACGAGCCGGAGCGCCGCTATCCCGCGGTCTATCTGCTGCACGGCATCTTCGACAGCTACGAGACCTGGCTCGTCCATTTCGACGTGCAGGCGATGCTCGACCGGCTGATCGATACCGGCACCGTTCCGGAACTGGTCGTGGTGATGCCCGATGGCGGCAACCGGTATGGCGGCGGCTTCTATCGCAACTCGTCGGTCAGCGGCCGCTGGGCGGACTATGTGGTCGATGACCTCATCGGCTTCGTCGATGCCCGATTCCGCACCCTGGCCGGCGCCGAGGGTCGCGCCGTCATCGGCCATTCGATGGGCGGCTATGGCGCCCTGCACCTCGCGATGAGCCGGCCCGGCGTGTTCTCCACTGTCTGGGCGATGAGCCCGTGCTGCCTCGCGGCCAGGGACGATTTCGGCTTCGGCAACGATGCCTGGAAGCGGGCGGCGGCGGTCGAGACCGAGGCCGAGTTGCAGGGTCTGCTGGAGGCGCGGGATTTCTTCGCCATCGCGGCCCTCGGCGTGGTCACCGCCTTCAGCCCGGCACCCGACGCTGCGCCAGTCTTCGGCGATTTCCCCTTCTCCGTGGTGCGCGGCGAGGTGGTGCTCGAGGACGCGGCCTATGACCGCTATCTCGACAGCTTGCCGGTGCGCCAGGTCCACGGCTCCCGGCAGGCGCTGCGGGATCTGCGCGGGCTCGCCATCGATGTCGGCCTGGGCGATCAGTTCCTGCATATTCCGACCGGCACGCTCGAGCTGTCGCAGCGCCTCGGTGCCGAGCGCATCCCGCATCTGCTCGACGTCTATGCCGGAGACCACCGTGAAGCGGTCGGCGACCGGCTGGAGCGCCTCGTCCTGCCCTGGGTCGGCCGGCACCTCGCCACGGACGGGTAGCGGGCGGCGGAAACGCGCCCGCTGTCGCAACGCGATTGACAAGGCGCCGGCTGGCGGGCCATGCGGCTGGCCAGCGAAGTCGGTCGAACGGAGGGGTGGATGACCAGCAACGTCAGGATCGAGACGGATACGTTCGGGCCGATCGAGGTCGAGGCGTCCCGCTACTGGGGTGCGCAGACCCAGCGCAGCCTGCAGAATTTCAGGATCGGCGGCGAGCGGATGCCCCTGCCGCTGGTGCGCGCCCTTGGCGTGGTCAAGCGGGCGGCGGCCGAGGTGAACCAGGCGCAGGGCTCGCTGGACGCCCGGCTGGCCGAGGCGATCGGGGCTGCCGCCCAGGAGGTGATCGACGGCAAGCTCGACGAGCATTTCCCGCTGGTGGTCTGGCAGACCGGCTCCGGCACGCAGTCGAACATGAACGCCAACGAGGTGATCGCCAATCGGGCGACCGAGCTGCTCGGCGGCGAGCGCGGGCAAAAGTCGCTGGTCCACCCCAACGACCACGTCAATCGCGGCCAGTCGTCGAACGACACCTTCCCGACCGCCATGCACATCGCTGCCGTCCAGGAGGTGCACGAGCGCCTGCTGCCGGCGCTCGGCCATCTCAGGGACGCGCTCGCCGCCAAGGCGGCGGCCTTCGAGAAGATCGTCAAGATCGGCCGCACCCATCTCCAGGACGCGACGCCGCTGACACTCGGCCAGGAGTTCGGCGGCTACGTGCAGCAGCTCGCCTATGGCATCGAGCGGGTGCGGACGACCCTGCCCCGGGTCAGCCAGCTCGCCCAGGGCGGCACGGCGGTCGGCACCGGGCTCAACAGCAAGAAGGGTTTCGATACGGCGTTCGCCGCGGCGGTGAGCCGGATCACCGGGCTCGCCTTCGAGACGGCCCCCAACAAGTTCGAGGCGCTGGCCGCTCATGATGCCCTGGTCGAGCTTTCGGGTGCGCTCAACACCATCGCCGTCAGTCTGATGAAGATCGCCAACGACATCCGCCTCCTGGGCTCCGGCCCGCGCTGCGGGCTCGGCGAGCTCAAGCTGCCGGAGAACGAGCCCGGCTCCTCGATCATGCCGGGCAAGGTCAACCCGACCCAGTGCGAGGCCATGACCCAGGTCTGCGCGCAGGTGATGGGCAACCACGTGGCCGTGACGGTCGGCGGCGCCACCGGCCATTTCGAGCTCAACGTCTTCAAGCCGGTGATCATCTACAACGTGCTGCAGTCGATCCGGCTGATTGCCGACGCCTCGGTCAGCTTCGCCGACAACTGCGTCGTCGGGATTGCCGCCGACGAGGCGCGGATCGAGAAGCTGCTCTACGAGAGCTTGATGCTGGTGACGGCGCTGAACCCGAAGATCGGCTACGACAACGCCGCCAAGGTGGCGAAGAAGGCGCATGCCGAGGGCACCACGCTGAAGGAATCCGCCCTGGCGCTGGGTCTCCTCGACGAGGCCGAGTTCGACGCGCTGGTGCGCCCCGAAAAGATGCTCGGCCCGAGCGACTGAGGGTCTAGTCCGACGGGGCGGGTGTCCGCAGGCCTTCGAGCAGGCGCTCGTGGCGGGTGGGGGCGCCGGGTGCGGGTGGCTCCAGCTCGAGCTCGAGATCGGCGAGCCAGGCCAGGAGATCGACGGCGCCGGTGACCGAGCCGCTGCCCTCCGGCCCGGCGAAGGGCAGTTCGGCGTCGGCCGGGCGCAGCACGCCCCGCTCCAGGACGAGATCGCCGGCGAGGCGGTCGACGGGGACCGTGCCGATCGTGCCGTTCTGGAGGGCGATCGCGACTTCGCCCGAGGCATTTCCGATCAGGGTCTGCACGCTGCGGCCGAGGCTGGTCACGCGGGCGTCTAGGCCGACCTCGCCCGCGAGGCCGTCCGGCAGATCGAGCAGCTGGCCGAGCGAGGTCGCCGGCGCGCCGTCGAGCGCCAGGTCGAGGGTGAGCGCTGCCGCAGCACCGGCATGGCGATGCTCGAGCGCCATGCTGCCGGCGACCCGCATGCCGTCATTCTCCCAGACGAAGGCCGGCACCTCGAGAACGCCGTCGGCGAGCCCGGCCTCGATGACCACCGGTGCCGAAGGGCTCGCCTCGGGCACGAGCTCGATCCTGATCGCGCGCGGCTCGCCGTCGAGCCAGTCGAAGCGCAGGTCCTGGTCGGGCCAGTAGCCGAGCCAGCGCCCGGGCGGGCCCGGGACGAGCTGGAGGAGCGGCGTGGCGAGCTCGTAGAGAACGGTCGCCGCCGCCGGCGTGAGCGGCCCGATCGCCAGATCGAGGCGCTCGGCGGCCTCCGCCGTGCCCGGCTCACGGGCGAAGGCGAGATCGAGTCCACCCAGGGTCGCATCCAGACCCCAGGCGGTCGGCCGCCCGCCTGTCAACGCGAGCTGCAGGTCGGCATCGAGCGGGCCGGTGAAGATGGCTGCGGTGATCGGCACGCCACCCAGCTGGCGGAGCACGCCGGCGGCATCGGCGGCACCGAGCGTGACCGCCAGCGTGCCGCCCGGGCGACCGGTGGTCCAGTCGTCGAGGGCGCCCCGGGCTGATGCGGCGAAGCTGTCGCCGTCGAGCGTGGCGTCGATGGTCGTGCTGGCGGCGTCGCCGGCGAGGCTGGCGCGCAGGTTGACCGGGCCGAGCAAGGCGAGTGCCGGCGGCGCCGGGTAGTCGGCGAGCCGCAGGAGCCGGCCGAGCGAGGCGATGTCGAAGGCGAGATCGAGGTCGAAGGTCCGGCTCGCCGGGACGACCCGACCCGACAGCATGAGCGCGCTGCCGGCCAGGCCGTCGAGGCTGGCCCGGTTGATCGCCACCTCGCCGCCGACGCTGTCGAGGCGGAGCGTCAGGGCACCGAGGCGCAGCTCGCCCTGGCTGGCCCGCTCGATCCTGAGGTCGACGGCGTAGTCGGTGGCAGGGAGGGCCGCCTCGAGCCGGTCGATGGCCGCCTGGGGGTCCCGGACGTCGACGAATTCGCCGAGATCGAGCCGATCGAGCACCAGTCGCAGCGCGAGTTGGGCGCGCTGGTCGTCCGCCACCGTCGGCCGCCAGGCAATGCCGCCGGAGAGCCGCGTCGCATCGAGGCTCAGATCGGCGTTGCGCAGGGTCAGAGCTGCCGCCGACCAGTCGAGATCGGTGTCGAGTGCGAGCGTCGTCGATTGGCGGAGCATGTCCGGCGGCTCGCCGAAGAGGGCGAGGAGCTCGCCCGGCGCCTGCAGGGCCGCCTGCAGGCGGCCGCTCAGCCAATGGCCGTCGGCACTGCCGAGCGGCCCGAGCCGACCGGTGAAGTCGATATCGCCTGGCCCCGGCAATACGGCCACGGCCCGCTCGACCCGCACCTCGCCGTCGCCCTCGAGACCGAGGCCGACGGCGACCTGGCGGAAGTGCCGGCCCTGCCAGGTGAGCTGGTCGACCTCGAGGTCGAGCCGGCCACGCAGATCGGCCGGCAGTGCTGCGGCGATGCGGCGCGGATCGCCGGCGGCGGGCCAGTCGTCCGGAAGCTCCAGCCGCGCGGCGCCCAGCTGCAGGTCGAGCACGGGCGAAGCACCACCGGCGAGGTCCAGGGTACCGTCCAGGGTCTGGCCGGCGACGGTCAGCGACAGCTCGCCCAGGCGCAGGAACATGGGGTCCGAGGCGTTGGCCGGCGCGAAGCTGAGCTCGCCCTGGAGAGCGAGCGGGTTCACCGGCACCGGCCAGGCCGCCAGCGACGGGGCGACGAGGGCGAGCCAGTCGCGCAGGCTCGCCGGGTCCGGCAGGTCGAGCGCCAAACGGCCACCGAGCAGGGCCGCCTGTCGTTCCGGCCCGCCATCCGGGCGGAGCTGGCCGCGATAGCCGAGGACCGCCGAAGCTGCGCCCTCGAGCGTAAGATCGAGACGAAGGGCGCGGGGCCGCCCCGGGGCCGCATTGCCGAGCTCGCCATCGAGCAGCAGGCGCGGGCCGGCAGCGGCGCCCGTGAAGGCGGCACGGCCCTCGAAATGGCTGGAGCCGGTGATCGCATCGCGGGTGAGCGCCGCGTCGATGGCGCGCCAGGCCAGGGGGGCGGCGTCGCCGGCGACGGTCATCTGCAGCGTGCCGTCGGCGATGTCGAGCCGCTGGAACGCCTCGCCCCCAAGGCTCTTGCCGAGCAGGGCCGCGATGCGGCTGACGGCGGTCGCGGGATCGCCGGTGTAGCGCAGGTCGGGGCGGACGAGGCGGGCATCGGTGACACCGAGCTCACCGGCGAAGAGCGGCCGCAGCTCGAGGTCGAGATCGAGCCGGTCGGCCGTCAGGGCGACGTCGCTCGCGGCGCCGCCGAGGCGCAACCGGTGCACCGAGAGAACCGGGCGCGGGAGGAGCGAGAGATCGAGCCCGCCCTCGATGATCAGCTCGGCACCGGTCGCGTCGACCACCGCCCGTTGCAGGCGCTCGGCGAGCAACCGCTCCTCGAAGAAGCGCGGCACCAGGAGGAGGGCGGCCGCGATGGCCAGGGCCAGCGCCGCGAGGCCGCCGATCAGGTAGCGCAAGACTGATCCCGGCCGCCCCGCCCCGCTGGCCCGATGGCGACGGGGCGGGCGGCGACAGGGCGGGCAGCTTCAGCGCACATGGTGGCGATAGCGGCAGCCGGCTCGAACATCTCACTGGGTGTCGACGCAACCATCACGCTAGTCAAGCTCCGCCCGGCAGCCGTCCCGCGCTGGCGAACTGCCGCCAGGGCGGTTGGTGGGCCCGGCAGGATTCGAACCTGCGACCAGACCGTTATGAGCGGTCAGCTCTAACCACTGAGCTACAGGCCCGACCGTGGGCTGCTATACTTGGCCGGACGGCAAGGTGACAACCACGCGATCACGAAGGCCGGACACAGCCGGGATCTTCCTCCCGCAGGGCGGCCCTTTCTCGATCATCGTCCAACGATAAGATCTTATTGTTTTACAGTAATTGCGTTGCTAGTCTTCCCCGGCGGCGGTGGAGGATGCGATGCGACGAGGCGGTGCCGATGCAGGGCTGCGGCGGCTGAGCGGGCGGCTGGCGTCCGCCGCACTGGTGCTGGCCCTGATCCTGCCCTTGCTGGTGCTCTGGTTCTGGCTGGCGGGCGATCCGGCCGGCCAATTCGAGCGGGTCGCGGGCGTGCGTCTCGCCCATGTGCCGGAGCCGTGGCAGGTCGGCGTGGCGGCGCTTCTGGCGCTCCTGCCGAGCCTGGTCCTGAGCACGGCGCTGCTCGCGGCCTGGCGCTGCTTTCGCGGCTTTGCCAGGGGTTCCTACCTGACGCGCGAGGCTGCGGCGGCGCTCCGGCGCATGGGCTTGCGGGTCGCTCTCGCCGCCGGCCTCGGCCTCGTCATGCCGACCGTGCTCGGTCTCGTGCTCGCCGCCAATGCCGGCCCCGGGCAGCACCAGCTCGTGATCAGCCTCGGCAGCGACCAGGCGCTCGGCATGCTCATCGGCGGCATGGTCTGGGCGATCGGCGAGGTGCTGGAAAGGGCCGCCATGCTCGCCGACGATCACGCGCAGATCGTCTAGGAGACCGTCGGAGTGCCGATCGTGGTGACGCTCGACGTGATGCTGGCGCGGCGCAAGGCCCGCTCCTGCGATCTCGCGGCCTTCGTCGGCATCACCGAGGCCAATCTCTCGCTGCTCAAGCAGGGCAAGGTGAAGGGGGTGCGCTTTGCGACGCTGGCCAGGATCTGCACGTTTCTCGACTGCCAGCCGGGCGACCTCCTGGTGCATGTGGCGGAGGACGCGCCGGATGATGGGGACGGCGGTTCTGCTCGGCCTGCTGACGGCGCCCCTGGCTAGCTGCGCTAGCTGGAGCTGGCGCGAGGCCGCCCTGAACTGGCGGGACTCGCTCTGCCGGGCGTACCGGAACGTCGACTGCCTGCCCGAGGCGCCCGGCCGCCACAACGTTGCCGGATACTAGAGTTCGCGATGCCACATGCGTACCATCGGGCTAGGCACGCGCCCTCGTGCCGGGCAAAATACGGCAAGGGCGCGGCCGACGGGGGTGCGGCCTCAATAAGGACGGATCGATGATGCGACATCTGACGATCATGGCGGCAGCTGGCTTCCTGGTGGCCTGTGGAAGCTCCGTGGACGAATCACCATGGCGTTCCCAGGTCACGACTCCGGCGATGCACCGGATCGCCGGCCAGGAGACCGCCGTCGGCGACTTCACCGGCACGAGCGGCCGCACCACCACCGGCGAGGTTGCGGTGTTCCAGACGACGGCCGGCTATGCCGTCAGCCTCGGCTCCGACTTCAGCATCGACAACGGCACGGGTGCGGTGGTCGGCCTCGGCGATGCGACGGGGGCCACGGTCATCCTGGCCCCGCTCGCGAGCCCGACCGGGGCGCAAGTCTACGGCGTCCCGGCCAGCGTCGACATCGGCGATTTCCGCCACGTCTACATCTGGGACGACACGCGCGGCGTCCCGCTCGGCGTGGCCCAGCTCGACCTGCTGTAGGCGAAGACGCGATTCGTCCCGGCCCGAACGTCTGGCCGGGACGATCGCCGGCGGTCGGTCAGGTCAGCAATTGAGCCATCTGACCGGATTCTGGCCGAAGAGATGGCGGGCTGACTTGCCGACATAGTGGCGCATATCCAGCGCGATCTCGCCCTTGAATTCCTGGCGCCTGGTATAGCGGGGCAGCGGCTCGCCCGCGGCCTTCCGCCCCGGGTCGAGCACGACAGCGGACATATCGATCTCGCGCCATCCGTCGATCCGGTATATTTCGCGGATGATGCCATCACCCACGACCATCGCATAATCGGCCCGGTGGCGTTGCGGCGCGCAGCGCCAGTAGCGCCGCGCTCGCTCGTAGAGTTCACGGTCCGTGAGCGCCGGATCCCACTCGCGGGCGATGTTGACGAGCACGACCGGCTCGGCCGGGTGAGCTTGTTCGACAGCCAGATCTGCCTACACGACTAATTTCCCAAGTCGAATAAGATATCGATAATTCAATTATAGATTGAATTATCGGTCACCGCAAGCGCCCAGCAATCGGGCCGTCAAAAAACGGTGGGGCGCGGGGAGGCCTGCGCCTCCCCGTCTTACTTCTCAGGTATCGAGGAAGCTCCTGAGCTTCCGAGACCGGCTCGGGTGCTTGAGCTTGCGGAGTGCCTTGGCCTCGATCTGGCGGATGCGCTCGCGGGTGACGCTGAACTGCTGGCCGACTTCTTCGAGGGTGTGGTCGGTGTTCATGCCGATGCCGAAGCGCATGCGGAGCACGCGTTCCTCGCGGGGGGTGAGGGTGGCGAGGACGCGGGTGGTGGCGTCGCGGAGGTTGGCGAGGGTGGCGGCTTCCAGCGGCTGGACGGCGTTCTTGTCCTCGATGAAGTCGCCGAGGTGGCTGTCCTCCTCGTCGCCGATGGGCGTTTCGAGGCTGATCGGCTCCTTGGCGATCTTCAGGACCTTGCGGACCTTGTCGAGCGGCATGTTGAGCTTGTGGGCGAGCTCCTCGGGCGTCGGCTCGCGGCCGTACTCGTGCAGCATCTGGCGCGACGCGCGGACCAGCTTGTTGATCGTCTCGATCATGTGGACCGGGATGCGGATGGTCCGGGCCTGGTCGGCGATCGAGCGGGTGATCGCCTGGCGGATCCACCAGGTCGCGTAGGTCGAGAACTTGTAGCCGCGGCGGTACTCGAACTTGTCGACCGCCTTCATCAGCCCAATGTTGCCTTCCTGGATCAGGTCGAGGAACTGCAGGCCGCGATTGGTGTACTTCTTGGCGATGGAGATGACGAGGCGGAGATTGGCCTCGACCATCTCCTTCTTGGCGCGACCGGCATCGCGCTCGCCCTTCTGCACCTTGGCGACGATGCGGCGGAACTCGGCGATCTTGAGCCCGGTTTCCTCGGCGATGGCGCCGATATCCGCGCGCAGGCCCTCGATGGCCTCGTAGTTGCGCGAGATGAAGTCGGCCCAGCCCTTGCCCTTCAGGCTAGCGACGCGGGTCATCCAGTCGGGGTCGAGCTCGTTGCCCATATACTCGGCGATGAACGCCTCGCGGCTGATCCGGCTGCCGACGGCGAGGCGCATCAGCTTGCCCTCGAGGCCCTGGAGCAGCTTGTTCATGTCGAAGAGCTGCTCGACCAGCGCCTCGACCCGACCGTTGTTGAGCTGCACCTGCTTCATCAGCTCGACGATGGTCTCGCGCGCCGCCTCGTAGTGACGGTCGACCTCGACATCGATGGATTCCGCCGCCTGCACGGCGGCGAGCCGCTCGTCCTGCAGCCCGCGCAGGATGGCATAGGCGTCGGCGATCCTGTCGAAGCTCTCGAGCACGCCTTCGCGTAGCTTGTCCTCCATCGCCGAGAGCGAGAGGGTGTCGTCGTCGAAGTCCTCTTCCTCGCTCTCGCCGCCCTCGGCCTTGGCCTCGCCCTCGCCTTCCGCCTTGGCGCCTTCCGTCTTGGCGCCATCGCTGCCCGCCGGCGCGTCGGCGGCGGCCGGCTCGGCCGTCTTGCCCTCGGCCTCGGGGTTGAAGCCGGCCTCGTTGGTGGCATCGAGATCGATG
Source organism: Alphaproteobacteria bacterium (assembly GCA_030431615.1). GTDB lineage: Bacteria > Pseudomonadota > Alphaproteobacteria > Geminicoccales > Geminicoccaceae > SLRI01. The sequence continues at coordinate 525 of JAUIID010000205.1, read as the reverse complement.
ATGTCGCGCAAAAGGACGCGGCCGTCGCGAATGGCGTCGCGCCAGCCGATCACGGCCCGCATCGTCAAGGGGCTCTCGCAGAGCGCCTCGAGGACCATGTTGCGGCCGGACTCGATGCGCTTGGCGATCTCGATCTCGCCCTCGCGGGAGAGCAGCTCGATCGTGCCCATCTCGCGCAGATACATGCGGACGGGATCGTCGGTGCGGCCAAGATCCTCGTCGCCGATGGTCTGCGTCGTGGTTTCGCTCTCGGTCTCGTCTTCGCCCTCGGCTTCCGCCTCCGGCTTCTCGTTCTCGTTGGCGGCGGCGGTGTCGCCTTCGCTGTTGTTGTCGCCCGCCTCGTCGCGGACGACCCCGATGCCGCGCGATTCCAGCCCCGAGATCAGGTCGTCGATCTGCTCGGGGTTGGTGTCCGCCGGCAGCGCCGCATTGAGCTGATCGAGCGTGACGGTGCCCCGCGCCTTGGCCTGGGTCACCAGGCGCCGCAACGCCGGTGCCGACGCCATCAGTGTCTCCAGGGAGGCA
>JAUIID010000204.1 GCA_030431615.1 Alphaproteobacteria bacterium | reverse complement strand
CTGGCGGGCGGACGGCCGAAGCTGTCGGATAACGGAAATCGAGCGAGCACCGGGGGCACCCGCCGACAACGGCGCCATGTAGGTGAGGAGACCCGTCCCTGTCAACGGTCAATCGGCGGCAGCCGGCGCCAGAGCCACGCATAGACCATGACGAAGACCACGGCCGCGAGCACCATGGCGGCCCGGAGACCGAAGACCTCGGCGACCGTGCCGACCGCCAGGGCACCCAGCGCCGGGACGCTGCGGAAGACGAGGCCGAAGAGACTCATCACCCGGCCGCGGAGCTCCGGCTCGACCCCGAGTTGCACGGCCGTGTGCATCGCCACGCCGCAGGCGGTCAGGGTGAAGCCGAAACCGGCGATGAGCGGCACGGCAAGGACGAAGCCGGGGCTGAGCGCGAAGAGCGTCGCAAAGGCGGTGACGGAGAGCAGCAGCAGCAGCGTGCGACGCAGATCGAAGGCGTCGGCGCGGAGCGCCACATAGATGCCGCCCACCACGGCACCCAGCCCCATCGCGGCGCTGAGCACCGCCAGCCCCTCGACGCCGCGATCGAAGACCCCGCCGGCGAAGCCGGGAAGCAGCTCGCCGAGCGGCCGGACGGTGAGCGAGAGGGCGATGAAGAAGGCGAAGAGCGGCGCCAGCACGGCGTTGCCGCGGACATGCGCGATGCCCTCGAGAAAAGCGCGCGCCGCGCCCTGCCAGGCGCCCGGCCGCACGCTCTCGTTGAGCACGAGGCGGGGCAGGACGAACAGGATCGGCACGTAGGTCAACGCATTCACGAGCAGCGCCGCCGGCACCCCCGACCAGGCGATCACCAGCCCGGCGAAGGCCGGGCCGACGAACCGCGCCGAATTGAAGACGACGCTGTTGAGCGCGATCGCCGTCTGCAGATGCTGCCGGCTGACCAGCGCCGGGACCAGCGCCAGGCGCGCCGGCTGGTTGACGCCGATCAGGCTGCCATGCAGTGCCACCAGCAGCGTCAGCCCGATGATGCCGACGAGGTCCAGCCAGAGCAGGAGCGCCATGGCGAAGGCGACCACGGCCATCGCCCCTTGGGTCCAGAGCAGGATCCGCCGCCGGTCGTGACGGTCGGCCAGCACCCCGCCATAGGGGGCGATGAGCACCGCCGGCGCCAGGTCGGCGAAGGCGACGGCGCCGAGCCAGAACGGCGATTCGGTCAGCTCCCAGGCCAGCCAGCCGACGGCGATGCGCTGCATCCAGGTGCCGATCAGCGAGACCGAGTTGGCCGTCAGATAGGCGCGGAACGAAGGCTCGCGAAGCGCAGCCCGGATGGGTTCGATGCGCAGGGCCACAGCGGCGGTCGTCCTCCCTCGGTCGCAGCGGTGGACCCGCTGTCGCAACACTTTGGGTAGCCGGACGGCCCCGTCAGGGAAAGGAATTGATGCGGCCGTGCTTGGCCCGGCCGGCGAAAACCCTATCTGGCGCGATCAAGCGGTTGACGGATTTCGCCACCTCATGCTCGAGCCGGCCCGAATCGACGACCTCCTCGCCCGCCTCGCGGCGGCCGACCCGGAGCAGAACCGGCCGCCGGTCGCGAAGATGGGGCGCGCACCCTTCGAGAGCCTGATGGGTGTCATGCTCAGCGCACAGTCGCGCGATGCGATGACTGCGAAGGCGAAGCGGCAATTGCTGCGCCGCGCCCGGACTCCCGAGGCGATCCTCGACCTCGACGAGACGGAGATCGCCGCCCTCATCAAGGATTGCGGCCTCTACAACACCAAGGCGCGCAACCTGAAGCGGATGAGTGCTGCGCTGCTCGAGCGGCATGGCGGCGTCGTGCCGCGCACGCGCGAGGCGCTCATGGCGCTGCCGGGTGTGGGCCGCAAGTGCGCGGACATCATGCTGCGCTTCGTCTTCGGCGAGCCCGCGGTGCCGGTCGACACGCACGTCTTCCGCGTGGCGCGCCGGACCGGCCTCGCCGCCGGGAAGACCGAGGCGGCGGTGGCGATCGAGCTGGCGGACCGGATCCCGGAGCGATGGCGCTGGGGTGCGCACATGTGGCTCCTGAACCACGGCAAGCGCGTCTGCCGCGCCCGCGCCCCGGCCTGCGACCGGTGCGGCATCTTCGATCTCTGCGAGCGCAACGGCGTCAGCGGCCCCGGCTGATCGCCACGATCACGCGATCGAGCGCCTCGAGGAAGCGCGAGCGCTCGGCCTTGCCGAAGGGCCGGCCGCCGCCCCGGATGGTGCCGGCCTCGCGCAGGTCGGTCATGAGGTTGCGGGTGGCGAGCACGTCGCCGATGGTCCGCGCATCCAGCACCCGGCCATCCGGCGTGACCACCCTGGCCCCGGCCTTGATCGCCCGGTCGGCGAGCGGGATGTCGCTGGTGACCACGATGTCGCCCGGCTTCGCCCGCTCGGCGATCCAGTCGTCCGCCTCGTCCAGCCGGTCGCCGACGGTGACCCGCTCGATTGCCGCACTCTCGGGCACCCGGAGCCACGCATTGGCGACCACGAAGGTATGCAGCCCGTAGCGCTCGGCCACGCGATAGGCCTCTTCCTTCACCGGGCAGCCGTCTGCATCGAGATAGAGAATGGTCAAGGGCTCCCACTCCGGGCTGCAGGATCGATGCCGGCCTGCCTCAGGACAAAGGCGACGCGTTCGGCCACCGGCGCCCGTGGCACCTCCAAGAGACGGTAGCCAAAGCTCTCGTAAGCGTCGACCGTGGCACGGTAGTCGTCGAGGACATCGTCCCACGACTTCCGCCGCTCGCCGTCGTTCCTGAACACCTCGCGCCATGGCGGTGTGACCAGCACCGTCCGGGCATAGCGGCAGCGCTCGACCACCGCGCACCATTCAACGGGCACCGGCAGGCCGCAGAGCCGGGACCAGGCCAGCGCCTCGACCATGCCGCGGTCGAAGAAGACCGGCCCAGGGCTCCTGGCCGCCGCCTCGAAGGCCTCGACCGAGCGGGCAAAGAGCAGGTCGCGAAACCCCACCCGGTCCTGCCAGGGCGTGGCATCGCCGCCTACGGCCAGCTGCTCCCGGACGATCCGGCGCCCGACCTCCGGGACGATGGTGAAACCCAGCTCGCCCAGCGCCTCGACGATCGACGACTTGCCGCCGCCCGAGGCGCCGGTGAGCACGAAGAAGTCGGGACGCTCGGCCGTCGCCGCGGCTACTCCACCGGCGGCAGCTTCGCCTTCAGGATCTCGCCCACCACCTGCGGGTTGGCCTTGCCGCCCGAGGCCTTCATGACCTGGCCCGTGAACCAGCCGATCACCTTGGGGTTCTTCTGGTAGGTCTCCACCTGGCCCGGGTTCCTGGCGATCACGTCCTCGACGATGGCCTCGATGGCGCCCGTGTCGGTGACCTGCTTCAGCCCCCTCGCCTCGACGATGGCCAGGGGGTCGTCGCCGCTTTCGAACATGATGGCGAAGACGTCCTTGGCGATCCGCCCGGAGATGGCGTCGCTGTTCAGGAGATCGAGCAGCTTGCCGAGGCTCGCCGCGGTGATCGGGCTCGCGTCGATGCCCTTGCCGGCCTTGGCCAGCAGGCCGAAGAGCTCGTTGATCACCCAGTTCGCCGCCTGCTTGCCGTCCCGGCCGCGCGCGACCTCCTCGTAGTAGTCGGCGGTGGCCCGCTCGGCCACCAGCACGCCGGCGTCGTAGGCCGGCAGGCGGTACTCGGCCATGAAGCGCGCCTTCTTCATGTCCGGCAGCTCCGGCAGGGTCGCCTTCAGCCGGTCGACGAAGTCCTCGGGCAGGACCAGTGGCAGGAGGTCGGGATCGGGGAAGTAGCGATAGTCGTTCGCCTCCTCCTTGCCGCGCATCGAGCGCGTCTCGCCCTTCACCGCATCGAAGAGCCGCGTCTCCTGGACCACCGTGCCGCCGCCCTCGAGCAACTCCACCTGGCGTTTCGCCTCGTACTCGATGGCCTTGGCGACGAAGCGCATGGAATTGACGTTCTTGACCTCGCAGCGCGTGCCATAGGCCTCGTCGCCCACGCGGCGGACCGAGACATTGGCGTCGCAGCGCAGCGAGCCCTCCTCCATGTTGCCGTCGCAGGTGCCGAGATAGCGCAGGATCGAGCGCAGCTTCCTGAGATAGAGCACGGCCTCCTCGGGCGTGCGGATGTCGGGCTCGGAGACGATCTCCATGAGCGCCACGCCGGAGCGGTTGAGGTCGATCAGGGTCTCGCCGTCGCGCTGGTCGTGCAGCGACTTGCCGGCATCCATCTCGAGATGCAGGCGGGTGATCCCGATCGAGCGGGTGTGGCCGTCCGGCATGTCGATCAGGAGCTGGCCGCGGCCGACGATCGGATGCTCGTACTGACTGATCTGGTAGCCCTGCGGCAGGTCGGGATAGAAATAGTTCTTCCGCTCGAAGATCGAGACGCGGTGGATCTCCGCCTCGAGCCCGAGCCCGGTCCGCACCGCCTGCTCGACGCAGTGGCCGTTCAGCACCGGCAGCATGCCCGGCATGCCGGCATCGACCGGGCTCACCTGGCTGTTCGGCGCCGCCCCGAAGGCGGCCGCGGCACCGGAGAAGAGCTTGGCGTTGGCGGTCACCTGGGCATGCACCTCGAGCCCGCAAACGATCTCCCAGGTGCCGGTATTGCCGTCGATGGTGTAGGTCATGGATCGCTCCTCGTCGCTGCGCCGCCTCGTCTAGCAGGCTGTTGAGGAAGTCGCGATGGCCGCGATGCGGTCAGGATGATCGGGAGCGAGGAGGCGCGAGGGCCAGCGATGCAGCGCGCATCGCGCCCGAGCGCCGACGAAGCTCGCCGGTCATCCTGACCGCACTCCTGCGGAGCGGGCCGATTTTCGCCGCTGCGTGCGTTGCTCGACACGTGACGATGCTACGGCATCGCCCCGCGCCGAGCGCCTTCCCAGCGACGAAAATCGATCCCGTCGCGGCCGTCGGGACTTCCTCAACAGCCTGCTAGCGGTCCTTGCCGGGTCCGGACAAGGAAGATCAGGGCACCGACTGGCCGCGCTGCTCCGCGTAGTCCGCCGCCACCCGCTCGAAGTCCTCCATCGCCGGCATGCCCTCGAAGCTGTAGACCGCGGGCGTCGTCGCCCATGGCAGCCCCTCGCCCGTGCAGGTCTCGACGAAGGGCTCGAACCAGGCGGGGTCGTCCAGCATGGTCGGCCGCAGGTTGACGAACCAGTCCATGCCCTCGGGCCGCGTGAAGAGCCAGCTCATGCAGTGGCCACAGAAAAAATGGCGGGTTGCGCCGCGCAAGCCGCCGATGACGGGCTCGCCGTCCGTCACCCGGAATCCCTCGTTCGGGATCGCCGCACTCAGCGAATAGGCGCTGCCCGTCATGCGCTGGCACCCCCGGCAGTGGCAGGCCATGGTCAAAAGCGGCGCCGCCGTGATCTCGAACCGGACGGCACCACAGCGGCAGCCGCCGGTCGCCGGCAGGCTCAGCTCGCTCATCGGTCCCTCCCTTCCGCTAGCTTCCCTGCAAATGGGCACGCCGGGCTCACCCGGCCAGCCCCACCCAGGCCATGCCGGCGACGACGCAGCCCAGGAGCGTCCAGAGCATGCCGAGCCGGAAGCGGAAGACGGCGAGGACAGCGGCCGCCGTGAGCGCCAGCGCGGCCGGGTCGAGCGAGGCCGGCACCGGCAGGTCGAGCGAGAAGCCCGGCCCCCGCCAGGTCCGGATTTCGGCGAAGAGCGTGTGCAGCGCGAACCACAAGGCGAGGTTGGCGATGACCCCGACCACCGCGGCGGTGACCGCGGAAAGCGCCCCACCGAGCGCCTTGTTGTCGCGCAGCCGCTCGATGAAGGGGGCGCCGAGGAAGATCCAGAGGAAGCAGGGCACGAAGGTGACCCAGGTGGTGAGCAGGGCAGCCAGCGTGGCGGCGAGGAGTGGGTCGAGCCCGCCGGCCTCGCGCCAGCCGCCCATGAAGCCGACGAACTGCACCACCATGATGAGCGGCCCCGGCGTCGTCTCGGCCATGCCGAGCCCGTCCAGCATCTCGCCAGGCTGGAGCCAGCCATAGGTCTCGACGGCCGCCTGGGCGACATAGGCCAGCACCGCATAGGCGCCGCCGAAGGAGACGACCGCCATCTTGCTGAAGAAGACGGCGATCCGGCTGAAGACGTCATCGGCGCCGAGCATCGCCAACAGCAGGCAGACCGGCCCGAGCCAGAGCACGAGGCAGACGCCGGCGACGCGGAGCGACCAGGCGATGTCCGGCCGGGCATGGGCCGGGATCTCCTCGCCCAGCGCCGATGCGGCATCGCTTCCTGCCGTCCCGCCGCCATGACCGCCGAGACGAAAGGCGGTCGAGCCGGCGCGCGTGGCGAGAAAGCCCGCGAGCGCCGCTCCCAGCACGATGAGCGGGAACGGCAGGCCCATGACGAAGATGGCGACGAAGGCGGCGACCGCCGTGCCGACCAGCACGTTGTTCTTCAGCGCCCGCCGACCGATCCGCACCAGCGCCTCGAGGACGATGGCGAGGACGGCGGCCTTGAGCCCGAAGAAGAGCCCCTCGACCAGCGAGAGATCGCCGAGCAGCACGTAGACCCAGCTGAGCGCCAGGATGGCGAGGCAGCCGGGCAGGACGAAGAGCGTGCCGGCGACCAGCCCGCCTTTCGTCCGGTGCAGGAGCCAGCCGAGATAGACGGCGAGTTGCTGTGCCTCCGGTCCGGGCAGGAGCATGCAGTAGTTGAGCGCGTGCAGGAATCGCGCCTCGCCCACCCAGCGCTTCTCCTCCACGAGGATGCGGTGCATCACCGCGATCTGCCCCGCCGGACCGCCGAAGCTCAGGAGCGCCACCCGCAGCCAGACGCGCAGCGCTTCCGGAAAGGGGATGGCGTGAGCGGGCTTCGGTGCCGCCGCCGCACCGTTCAGGGTCGTGCCCATGTCAGGACGAGGCCTTGCGCTGAGGCCAGTTGTGCGTCTCATCCGTGGCGTCGCGGCACCAGCGATAGAAGGCGTCGTACAGCACCATCCCGGCCTCGAGCTGGGCGAGGTCGTCGCTGTGCACGCGCGAGAGGCCGAGCGAGACAGCGAGCAGGCCGGCTGCCTCCGGCGCAAGATCGGGCCGCCCCGTGTCCGCCCCCCGGACGATGGTCGCAAGGCGCAGCAGCGCCTCGCTGCCGAGGCCGAACTCCTCGACCATGGCATCGAAGCTGCAGCGCTCGCCCCGATGGCTCCAGAAGACCCCCTCCACGTCGAACGGCGTGGCCGCGAAGCGCTCCGCCACCGCCTCGACCTCGACAGGTGCCACGAAGAGAAAGACGGCGGCCGGATCGACGAAGCGGCGGATCAGCCACGGACAGGCGATACGGTCGATCTTCGGCCGCGCCCGGGTCACCCAGACCGTCTGCCCGAGGGCGTCGCGCGGCGGAATCCTCTCGACAGGCACGAGCAAAGCCCCGGCATCGACCCAGGCCCTGAACCCTCCATCCAGCACCTCGGCGCCGATTCCCTCATGACGGAGCCAGGCGGCCACGCCCTCGCTCAACTTCTTGCCACGCTCGCAGACGACGACGGCGGAACGCCCTGCGAGCGCCGTCGCCCAGGCCGCAACCGAGCCATGCTCGCGGCGCAGGGAGCCCGGAATCAGCCGCGGATCGGCGGCGAAATCCTCGTCCGTACGGACGTCGACGACCACCGGGCACTTCGGCGTCCCGACCAGTCGGTTCAGCTTCTCAATGGTAATACTGGGTGATGACGGCACAGCGCGTCCTCCCGATCTCGATGGGGTTGCGGACGCGATGCTTCAGCCAGAGCCTCGTGGGGAGATCGCGATCCCCATGAACGGAGTAGAGGCCGGCGGCAGGCGGACTGTCAAGCGGCGGCGCGCCGATCCGCGCGGCACACAGATGCTAGAGTGCTGCCGGCAACTGTCTCGTGCAGCGCGGTCGGGAACGTCGCGCCTTCTAGCCGCTTGCCAACCCGTAAGGCATCACCTCGAACCCCGCCGCCCGCTCGATCGCCAGCCCCACGTCCAGCACCGTCTGCTCGTCCCAGGCCTTGCCGATCACCTGCAGCCCCAGCGGCAGGCCTTCCGCCGAGAGTCCGGCCGGGACCGAGATCGCTGGCAGGCCGGCGAGGCTGGAGGGAACGGTGAAGACGTCGTTGAGATACATGGCGACGGGGTCGTCCAACTTCTCGCCGGCGCGGAAGGCGGCGGACGGGGCCGTGGGCGTCAGGATGGCGTCGACCTTCTCGAACGCCTGCTCGAAATCCTCGACGATGCGGCGGCGGACCTTCTGCGCCTTGAGGTAGTAGGCGTCGTAATAGCCGGCGGAGAGCACGTAGGTGCCGATCATGACGCGCCGCCTTACCTCGGCGCCGAAGCCGGCGGCCCGGGTCTTCTTGTACATGTCGGCCAGCGTCTCGCCCTCGACCCTGAGGCCGTAGCGCATGCCGTCATAGCGGGCGAGGTTCGAGGAGGCCTCGGCGGGGGCGATGATGTAGTAGGTCGGCAGCGCGTATTTCGTGTGCGGCAGCGCGATCTCGACGATCTCCGCCCCCTCGGCCCGCAGCCAGTCGGCACCTTCCTGCCAGAGCTTCTCGATCTCTTCGGGCATCGCGTCGACGCGATATTCCTTCGGCACGCCGATCCTGAGCCCCTTGACCTTGCCCTTCAGGCTCGCGGTCCAGTCGGGCACGGCGAGGTCGGCAGAGGTGCTGTCGTTCGGGTCGTAGCCGGCCATCGCCTGCAGCAGGAGGGCGCTGTCCTCGACGCTGCGGCCGAAGGCGCCCGGCTGGTCGAGGGAGCTGGCGAAGGCGACCACGCCGAAGCGCGAGCAGCGGCCATAGGTGGGCTTGATGCCGGTGATGCCGCAGAAGGCTGCCGGCTGGCGGATCGAGCCGCCCGTGTCGGTGCCGGTGGCGGCGAGGGCGATCCGCGCCGCCACGGCCGCAGCCGAGCCGCCGGAGCTGCCGCCGGGCACGAGGTCGGCATTGTCGCTGGCCTTCGTCCACGGGCTGCGGACCGGGCCGTGATACGAGGTCATGTTGGACGAGCCCATGGCGAACTCGTCGAGATTGGTCTTGCCGAGCGGCACGGCACCGGCCGCCCAGAGCTTCGCCGTCACCGTCGATTCGTAAGGGGGGACGAAGCCATCGAGGATGTGCGAGCCGGCAGTGGTCGCGACACCCCTGGTGCAGAAGAGGTCCTTGATGGCGATCGGCAGGCCCTCAAGGAGCCCGCCCTCGCCCTTGGCCAGCCGCGCGTCCGACGCCGTGGCGGCTTCGAGAGCCAGCTCCGGCGTCTCCGTGATGAAGGCGTTGAGCTGGCGGGCCTCCGCCATGGCTTCGACATGGGCCAGGGTCAGCTCCCGGGCGGAGAGTTCACGGGCGGCGAGGCGGCGGCGGGCCTCGGCGAGGCCCAGGTTGACGGAACTGCTCATCACTCGACCACCTTCGGCACGACGAAATAACCGTCATGGGCGCTTGGCGCGTTTCGGGTTATCGCCTCCTGCATGCCGCCATCGGTCACCGCGTCGGCGCGCCAGGCATGGGTGATGGGCATGACGGAGCGCATGGGTGCGACATTGTCGGTATCGACCTCGGCCAGCTGCTCGATCCAGCCGATGATCGCCGACAGCTCCTGTGCCAGGGGCTCGAGGTCGGATTCGGGCACCTCGATCCGGGCAAGCTCGCTGATCTTGCGCACGGTAGCCTTGTCGAGGGACATCGGAACGTTATCCTGACGGTTGATCGGAACGGTGGCCGGGCCAGCCATGTTGGATGGATCAGCCGGGCAGCGCCGCCTACTTGCGTAAATCCGGTCGCAATGTCTAGGAGGCTGCGAGCCGCCTCCCTGGCAAAGGGCCCGAGCGAATGACATCGGACATCATGACCGCGAAACGCAAGACCGCACCGAAACGGTCGGGTGCCGAGCTCGGCGCCCTCCTCGATGCCGGGGTGGCTGACGACCGGCAGGCCATGGAGGCGCTATACCGCGCCGTGGCACCAGCGCTCTATGGCCGGGCCCTGGCAGCAGTCGGGGGGACGGCGGGCGATGGCGCTGCAGTCGGGGGAACGGCCGCCGATGCAGCGCTGGTCGCCGCCTTCCTCGAGATCTTCGCCACGGCGAAGGAGCGCGACAGTGCTGCCAGTCCCGCTGCCTGG
>JAUIID010000203.1 GCA_030431615.1 Alphaproteobacteria bacterium | reverse complement strand
GACGCCGCCGGCGGCGGCGAGCGGCACGGAGAAGAGGATCACCAGCGGGTAGATGAAGCTCTCGAAGAGCACGGCCATGACCAGGTAGACGATGACCACGGCGAGCGCCAGGTCGAGCACCATGGCGTCGAAGGTCTGGGTGAGCTGGTCGGCGGTGCCGGAGAGGCGGAGCTGCACGCCGACCGGCAGGCCCTGCTGCTCGAGCGGCGCCACCACCTCGTTCTGGAGGATGTCGAGCGCCACCTCGAGCGGCAGGGAGGGTGCGGGGCTGACCTTCAGGGTCACCGTGCGCTGCCGCTCGACATGGCGGATCTCGGTCGGCCCCGCCGTCACCTCGATCCGGGCGAGCGAGCCGGCCGGCAGGATGTGGCCCTCGGCGGTGACGATCGGCAGGGCGTCGATGCCCTGGGTGCGCTCGGCATTGCCCTCCGGCCCCTTGAGCGTGAGGTCGATCTGGTCGCCGTCGACCGAGATCTCGTCGACGCGGAGCCCGTCATTGAAGGCGTCGACGCTGAGCGCGAAGTTGCGCGCCGAGACGCCGGCATCGGCGAGGCGGAGCCGGTCGGGGATCAGCCGGACCTCCGGCGCACCCAGCTCGAGGCCGGGGTCGGGGCGGAACTGGTGGCCCTCCTCGCGTGGCAGGAGGCCGGCGATCATGCCGGTGGCGCGCTGGGCGATGGCGAGCACGGTCTCGAGGTCGGGGCCGGAAATGTCGAAGTCGATGGTCCGGCCGCCGCCAATGCCGCCGCCGAAGATCGAGGGCTGGCTGAAGAAGCCGAACGTGCCGGGCTCGCGGAAGACGGGTGCGGTCAAGGGCCCGATCAGCGCCCCGGCGCGCTCCATGTCGGCCGAGCTGCCGCCGACGAACATGTTGCCGCGAAAGGCGACGAAGAAGAACTCCTCGAGCTTGGGGATGCCATCGGCCGTGGGCTCGGGCCCGGTTTCGCTGGCCCAGAGGCCGCGCAGTGCGCCCTCGATGTCGGTGGCGATGTCCGTCATCGTCTCGAGATTGTAGCCGGGCGGCGGCAGGACGATGCCGAAGACGAGGTTCTGGTTGCCCTGCGGCAGATATTCGAGCTTCGGCAAATTGGCCCAGGCGAGGTAGCCGGTGACCAGGGTCACGCTCGCGACCACGGCGAGCGAGAGCGGCACCGAGGCGCAGACGCGCCGCGTCGTCCAGAGGACAGCCCGGACGAAGAGGCCGGCGAGGTCGTCGACCACCGGGATGCGGCGCATGACGAGGCTGCCATCGGCGCCGCCGAGCAGGCGCTTCGACATGGCCGGGATGAGGGTGATGGCAACCAAGAGCGAGAGCAGGACGGCGACCGAGATGGCGACGGCAATGTCGCGGAAGAGCTGGCCGACCTCGAGCTTCATGGTGAGGATCGGGATGAACACCATGACCGTGGTCAGGGCCGAGACGAGGATCGCGCCCCAGACCTGGGCGGCACCCTGATAGGCCGCCTCGGCCGGCGATTTTCCTTCCTGGCGCAGGCGATAGATGTTCTCGAGCACGACGATCGCGGCATCCACCACCATGCCGACCGCGAAGGCGATGCCGGCGAGCGAGACGACGTTGATCGAGCGCCCCATGGCGGCCATGGCGACGAAGCTGGCGATGACCGAGACGGGAATGGCGACCGAGACGATCAGCGTGGCGCCGAACGAGCGGAGGAAGAGCAGGAGCACGAGGGCGGCGAGCGTGCCGCCGACATAGATGTTCTGGGTGACGAGATCGATCGAGCTGTTGATGTAGATGGTCTCGTCATAGACCTGCCGCAGCTGCAGGCCGGCAGTGGGCATGGCGGCGGCATTGAGCTCCTCGACCGCGGCGTGGATGCCCTTCATGGTCTCGATGACGTTGGAGCCGGTCTCGCGGATCGCCCGGCCGACCAGCGCCTCTTCGCCGAGCACGCGGATGGTCGCTACGGTCTCGCGGTAGCCGAAGCGGACCTCGGCGATGTCGGCCACGGTGATGCGCGCGAGCCGGCCGGACTGCGGATCGGCGATCGACCGCAGCACCACGGTCTCGACCGCCTCGGGCGTGGTGAGCTCGCCCTCGGTGCGGACCACGTAGCGGCGCTTGCCCTCGGCCACGTCGCCGGCGCTGAGCGAGATGCCGGCGCTGCGGAGCGTGTCGACGACGTCGGGCACGGTGAGGCCGTAGCGGGCGAGGTTCTCCGGCTGGACGATGACCTGCAGCTCGCGCTCGGCACCACCGAAGACGTCCACCCGGGCGACGCCCGCCACGCGCTGCAGGCGGTCCTGGAAGGTGTCCTCGGCATAGGGGCCGAAGCTCTCGATCGGCCGGTCGTTGCCCGGGGCCCGGGTCATCACGAACCAGGCGATAGCGCTGTCGTCGTCGCTGGAGGTGGAGATGGAGGGCTCGTCGGCCTCGGCCGGGTAGCTCGGCACGCGCTGCAGCCGGTTGGCGACGAGCAGCAGGGCGCGGTCCATGTCGGTGTCGAGGCTGAACTCGAGGGTGATGGACGCCTGGCCGTCCTCGGACTTGCTCTCGATCCGCTCGAGCCCCTCGAGGCCCTTGAAGACCTCCTCCTGCTCGTTGACGATCTCGCGCTCGACCTCGGCCGGTGCCGCTCCCGGCCAGTTCGTGGTGATCGAGATCACCGGCTTCACCACGTCCGGGGCAAGCTGGATCGGGATGGTGGTGAGCGCCACGTAGCCGAACATCACGGCCATGAGCACGGCCGCGATGACCGCGATCGGGCGGTCGATGGCGAGGCGGATGAGGTTCAAGGCCGGCTAGCCTTCCTTCGCGCCGTTCGCCGGCGGCCCGTAGGCCACCGGCTGGCCGGGACGCAGGCGCTCGTTGCCGCGGGTGACGACGAGGTCGCCCGGGACCAGGCCGTCCAGCACCTCGAAGCGGTTGCCGATGGCCGCCCCGAGCACGACGGGCCGCGGCTGGACCACGTCATCGTCGCCGACCACGTAGACCTGGCGCGTGCCGAGATTGATGGTCACGGCATCCTTGTGGACGCTGACCACGTCGCGAGCGGCACCCACCGGGATGTCGACGGTGACGCTCTGGCCGATGGCCCGGGCGGCATCGAGCCCGCCATTGATCGAGGTGAAGCGCACGGCCCGGGTGCGGGTGAGCGGGTTCTCCATGGGCACGATCGCCCGCAGCACGGCGTCGTGCCGCTCGCCGGCATGGCCGGCGCCGGCGATCGAGAAGGCGATGGGCGTGCCGGGCGCCAGCTCGAAGAGCCGCTCCGCCGGCACGTCGGCCTCGACCTCGAGGGCGGTGTCGTCGACCAGGGTGACCACCGGGTCGCCGATGCGGACATGCGCGCCAGCGCTGACATGCTTCTGGACGACCACGCTCGGGTAGGGGGCCCGGATCTCGGCGTCCGCCAGATCGGCATTGCGGTAGTCAACGTTCACCCGGGCCTGCTCGAGGCGTGCCGCGGCGGCCTCGATCCGGCTCTGGGCGACATTGACCTCCTTGATCTTGTCGTCGAGCCGGGCGCGCGAGAAGGCGGCCGAGCCCTGCAGCGCCACCAGCCGGGCGCGCTCCTGGTCGATCAGCTCCACCTCGCGGCGGGCCGAGGCGAGATCCGCCTCGGCGGCGGCAAGCTCGGCGGCGGCAAGGGCCGAGGCGAGCTCGAGCCGGGTCCGGTCGAGCACGGCGACGAGGTCGCCCGGCGCGAGGCGGTCGCCGACCGCTACCCTGACCTCGGCCACCGGCCCCTCGACCCTGGATGCCACCGGGCCTTCCTGGCGGGTGACGATGCGGCCGAGCACCGGCACGGTCTGCACGAGCGGCTCGGTCACCACCTGGTCGACCTGCACCATGGCCGCCTGCTGGCCCTGCTGGGCGGCGGCGGTGCCAATGGCGAAGCCGAGCGTCAGGACCGGAACCAGACGAAGCGCCCTGCCCACAAGCCCCAAATCGACGTTCCGCATCACGCGTCACTCCCTCGCCGGATGGGCCGGCGCGGCTACCTCTATCGATCCGATATATGTCCCGATGGATCACTTAGTGCTCCGGCCTGCCGCTGTCGATGGGCAATCGCCGCTCCGGCCTATCGCGAGGCGGCCGCGATGCTCTATGATCGGCCAATGCGGCCGGCTCTTGACGAAATCCTGCTCGAGATCACGAGACTGGGCGCGGTCCAGCGGGTTTCCGCGATCGATCCCGCGAGCCTGGTCGAGGTGGTGTTCCAGGCGCCGCTCTCGGCCGACCACCGTACCATCGAGCTCCTCGCCCGCCAGAAGCTCGCCTACCGGCTCGCCCAGGGTCAGGCTCCCGGGCAAGCCCAGCCGCCGCCACCGCGCCGCGGCGGCGGCACCATCGTGTAGGCCGATCGCCCGCCCCGGGTTGCGACAGGGGTGGATCGCGGCTAAACGCCGGTATCCCGTCGCTTTTCGGGCGGGGCGCGAATGGTGGGCGGGCATGACGGCAGGCGGCAAGGCCGGCGAGATCCTTCTCGACATCGTCGACGTCCACAAGACGTTCGGCGGCGTGCGGGCCGTCCAGGGCTGCACCTTCGGCCTCGCCCGGGGCAGCATCACCGGGCTGATCGGGCCGAACGGCGCCGGCAAGACCACGCTCTTCAACATGATCGCCGGCGCCTTCGCGCCGACCGCGGGCGGCATCCACTTCCAGGGCGAGGACGTCACCGGCCTGCCGGCGCACCGGCTCTTCCACAAGGGCATCGTGCGCACCTTCCAGATCCCGCACGAGTTCGGCCGGATGACCTGCCTCGAGAACCTGATGCTGGTGCCGCCGGGGCAGAGCGGCGAGCGGCTGCTGGGCGCCTGGCTCGGCTGGGGCCGGGTGCGCGACGAGGAGACGGCGATCCGCAAAAAGGCGCTCGACGTGCTCGACTTCCTCAAGATGTCGCATCTCAAGGACAAGCTCGCGAGCGACGTCTCGGGCGGGCAGAAGAAGCTGCTCGAGCTCGGCCGGACGATGATGACCGACGCAACGCTCGTGCTGCTCGACGAGCCCGGGGCCGGCGTCAACCGCACGCTGCTCGCCGAGATCGCCCATGCCATCCGCACGCTGAACGTGGAGCGCGGCTACAGCTTCTGCATCATCGAGCACGACATGGGCTTCATCGCCGAGCTCTGCGACCCGGTGATCTGCATGGCCGAGGGCAGGGTGCTCTGCGAGGGCACGATGGCCGAGGTCAGGCGCGACCCCCGGGTGCTCGAGGCCTATCTGGGTGCTGCGGGAGAAGCCGCTTGAGCCTGCTCGCCGTGACCGGGCTCAGGGGTGGCTACGGCGACGTGGACATCCTGCACGGCGTCTCGATGGCCGTGGAGCCGGGCGAGATCGTGGTGATCGTCGGCCCGAACGGGGCCGGCAAGTCGACGGCGCTCAAGGCGGTCTTCGGGCTGGTGAAGATCCGCAGCGGCCGGATCGCCCTTGCCGACCGGGACCTCACCGGCCGCCGCCCGGACCAGATCGTCGAGGCCGGCATCTCCTTCGTGCCGCAGACCGAGAACGTCTTCCCGACGCTGACCGTCGAGGAGAACCTCGACATGGGGGCCTATCTCAGGCGGGACGACGTCCGCCCGCAGCGCGAGCGCGTCTACGAGCTCTTCCCGCCCCTGCGCGAGAAGCGCCGGCAGGCGGCCGGCACGCTCTCGGGCGGGCAGCGGCAGATGGTGGCGATGGGCCGGGCCCTCATGCTCGACCCCAAGCTCCTCCTGGTCGACGAGCCGACGGCCGGGCTCTCGCCGCTCTTCATGAACCAGATCTTCGAGATCCTGGTCGACATCAACAAGACCGGCGTCGCCATCCTGATGGTCGAGCAGAACGCCAAGCAGGCGCTCGGCATCGCCGACCGCGCCTATGTGCTGGCCATGGGCGAGAACCGCCACGAGGGCACGGGTGCCGAGCTGCTGAACGATCCGGAAGTGGCCACCATGTTTCTGGGCGGGTGAGGGGCGGCCTGCCGGCCTAGCTGATGTTCACCTTGTTGCGGTCGCCCGCGACCTGGGCGGCGCGGTTGTGGTCGCCATGCTGGACGAGGCTCTGGTCGATGGCGGTTTTGGGCATCGCCTGGAGCAGCTTCGAGAGCTCGTCCCGGAGCCCCTGGTCGTCGGCCAGCAGGTCCTTCAGCGCCACGCGCAGGGCCGCCTGCCGGTCGGCATCGTCGGGGGTCCGCTCCAGCTTCGCCAGGGCCTCCTGACCACCCGACGTCAGCTTCGCCCGCAGCCAGCCGAGCACCCGCACGGCGCCAGCCGCCGCCTCCTTGCCCAGCGTCTTCGCCCCCTCCTTGCCGGCCTCGACGAGATAAGGGACGACGGCCGCGACGGCGCTGGCGGCCATGGTGGCTTCGACGCTCATTCCTGCTCTCCCTGGGATGGGGCCTCTGCTTGCAGGCGCTGAAACACCTCGAGGATCGGTCCGAGCAGCGCCGCATCGGGCTCTACGCCCAACTTTTCTGCGCGTTGCAGATACTGCACGCACATCGGCTGCATCCACCGTAAGACGGCCATCGGGTGCGCGAGGAAGGTCGGTCGCAGCACCTCGATTGCCTCGACGATGCTCGCCAGCGCCTCGTCGTGCCGCTCAAGTGTTTCGAGGCAGTTGGCGCGGACGGCCAGCGATAGTGCCAGGTCGGGCTTGAACGCGTCCGGCCGGGCAGCCGCCAGCTCGCGGCGAAGGGCCACAGCCTCCTCGGTCGCCGACAGCGCCGCCTCGCGACGGCCAAGCTCACTCAGCCTGATGCCCAGATTGTTGAGCGAGCCGGCGAGGTCGGCCCTGAACGCATCGGGGCGGGCCGCCGCAAGCTCGCGGCGAAGGTCCACAGCCTCTTCGGCCGCCGCCAGCGCCGCCTCGCGACGGCCAAGCTCACTCAGCCTTCCGCCCAGATTGTTGAGCGACATCGCCAGGTCGGGCTTGAACGCATCGGGGCGGGCCGCCGCAAGCTCGCGGCGAAGGGCCACAGCCTCCTCGGCCGCCGCCAGCGCCGCCTCGCGACGGCCAAGCTCACTCAGCCTGGCGCCCAGATTGTTGAGCGAGCCGGCAAGGTCGGGCTTGAACGCATCGGGGCGGGCCGCCGCAAGCTCGCCATAGACGGCCACAGCCTCCTCGGCCGCCGCCAGCGCGTCCTCGCGACGGCCAAGCTCACTCAGCCTGGCGCCCAGATTGTTGAGCGATGAGGCGAGCCGGGCGCGCAATTCTGGTTGCCCGGTGCTCGTGCCGCGTATTGCGTCGACGACACGCGCAGACACCGCCGCGGCACGTTCGCGCAGATTGACCGTCTGGGCGGGAAGCTGGTCGGTGATGGCCATGAGCTGGAAGGGATCACCGGCATGGTCGGCGAGCCGGTCGAGCCAGAGGAGGCTCGGATGGTCGAGCGCGCCGGTGGCGAAGTCCTGGGCGGTGCGGATGACGGTTGCGATGGTCTCGGCGCCGGCGCGGTCGCAGGCGCGGGTGACGGCGGCGGCCTGCCAGTCCGCCGTGCGCCGTTGCTGCCGGAAGGTTGCAAGGATCGCCGCCTCGCCGATCAGGTCGGGGCGGATGGGGTCGAGGCGGTCGGGCTGATCGCCGGTGAAATTGTCGGCGAGGAGATTCGCGACGGGGCCCGGACCGGTCGCGAGGGTGTGGCCCAGGATGGTGGCTTCCCCGGTGACGATGCCGGGCAGCGCTTCGACCGTGGTGCCGTTCATGAGGGTGAGCATGGCGGCGAGATGCTGCGCCAGCACGCGGTCGATCCCGCGTCCCTCGGCGGCGTCACCGATCCGCTCCAGCTCACGGGCGGCGAGGCGGGCGGCGAGGTCCGTCCGGGTCATGGCGAGGACGTGCGGAACATTGGTCTGTGCGGCGGTGACGCCGGCCATGAGCAAATAGAGAGGTTCGAGCTCGATAGTGTCGCTGGCGATGGCGGCATCGAAGGCCGCGTCGACGCCGGGTTCGGGGAGCGTCGGTGCGGCGGGGTTGCCGTTGAGCTTTGCCGCTTCCCCCATGATCGCGCGCAGCAGCGTCCGGCGCTCATCTGCCCCGCTGATGCGGGTGAGCTCGATGGGCTCGGGCGGGTGGAGCAGGTCCTCGACGCTCGCCTCGCTGAACCCGCCGAAGCGGGTCAGCTCGGCCCACCAGCCGGCGCCGCTGCTGGCGTGGCGCTCGAGGAGCAGGAGTCGCAAGGGCGGGATGTCTCTCGCGTCGCGGTCGGCGAGGTCCTCCAACCACTGGCGCAAGACCTGTGCGGAGGTCGCGGCATAGTCGACGACGACGAGGGTGGGCCGGGGCCAGGCCCAGTCGCGGACATGGCCGTCGCGCTGGAAGCGGGTCAGCTCGTCGTGGTCGAGGAAGCCCGTGATCCAGTCCTGCAGCTCGGCCCGGCGGCAGAGCTCGATGGCGAGCCGCGTCTTGCCGCTGCCGGCGCGGCCGATGCGGCATTGGACGGCGATGGCTAGATCGCTCCCGAGCCAGGTCTCGAGGGAAGCGAGGTCGTCGCTGCGGCCGACGAGTGCGGTAGGGCAGCGGTAGGGATTGAGGAGGTCGAGGTCTTTTCTGGGCGGGCGGCTGTGACGATGGCGGAGGGCGAGGGCGAGCCGGGCGGTACCGGCCTGGATGGTGACGGTATTGCCGTCGCCCGAGACCTGGACGGCGATATTGCCGCTACCGCTCTGTTCCACGCGCTGCATCGGCGCTCCGGCCTCCACCCGCGATACGTATAACAGAAAGCGACCGCGACCCGAAGTACCGGTGGGGTCCAAGGTGAGGCGCTGCCTTCCCTTGCCGCTTATCATCTGCCTGTCCCTTCTCCTTGCCGCGTCTGACCCGCGTCGTTAAGCCGTCGTCAGGATCGGCTTCGGAGTGTCGAGGGTCGTAATTGATCGAAATC
Organism: Alphaproteobacteria bacterium; assembly: GCA_030431615.1. GTDB lineage: Bacteria > Pseudomonadota > Alphaproteobacteria > Geminicoccales > Geminicoccaceae > SLRI01. The sequence goes on along the minus strand of JAUIID010000203.1, from coordinate 1,239 downwards.
CTGCAACTGCTCCTCTACGGCACGCTCCTGGGCTCGATCATCGCGCTCGGTGCGGTGGGCGTGACGCTCACTTTCGGCATTCTCGGCTTCGCCAATTTCGCGCATGGCGACCTGATGGCGTTCGGCGCCTATGTCTGCTTTCTGCTCTACACGCAGCTCGCCATGCCGTTCTGGCTGGGGCTGGTGGCGGCCGTGCCGGCGACCATCCTCCTGGCGGTGGTGGTCGACCGGGTGCTCTATCGCCGCTTTCGTGCCAGCCGGCCGATCATCAGCCTGATCTCGTCCTTTGGGGCCGCGCTGATCGTCCGCTCGGCGATCCAGATCATCTGGGGCCCGGGGACGCACCTCTATTCCAGCAAGCTCGTCATGGCGCAGCGCTTCGAGGGCATCCGCTACAAGCCGGACCAGCTTCTTATTATCGCGGCCACCCTTGTCGTGGTGATAGCGCTCCATCTCTTCCTGCAGCGCACGCGGGTCGGCAAGGCGATGCGGGCGATGGCCGACAATGCCACGCTGGCGCGGCTTTCCGGCATCGACACCGAGCGGGTGATCCTGTGGACCTGGGTGATCGGCGGCGGGCTCGCGGCGCTCGCCGGCGTCTTTCTCGCCATGGACACGCGGCTGCAGCCGGAGATGGGCTGGTTCCTGCTCCTCGCCTGCTTCGCCGCCGCCATTCTCGGCGGCATCGGCAAGCCCATGGGGGCGATCGCCGGCGGCTACATCATCGGCATCATGATGGAGCTGAGCACGCTGGTTCTGCCGGCCGAGTACTCGCCCGTGGTGCCGTTCGCCATCATGGTGCTCCTGCTGCTCGTCCGCCCGACCGGGCTCTTCGCCGGGCGGAGCACCTGACATGAGCCTCGTCGGTCTCTCCAGCTACCTCGTCTTCTTCCTGACGCTGGCCGGCGTCTACGCGCTCATGGCGCAGGGGCTCAACGTGCAGTGGGGCTATGCCGGCATGCTGAATGTCGGCGTCGCCGCCTTCTTCGCGATCGGCGCCTATACCAGCGCCATCCTGACCACGGGTGCCTCGGACGGGCATCTCGGCGGCTTCGGCCTGCCCTGGGCGCTCGGCTTCCTCGCCGCCATGGTTGTGGCCGGCCTGCTTGGGCTCGGCATCGGCATCGTCACGCTCAACCTCCGCTCGGACTATCTCGCCATCGCGTCGATCGGCATCGCCGAGATCGTCCGCCTCGTGCTCAAGAACGAGGAATGGCTGACAGGCGGGGTGCGCGGCAT
>JAUIID010000202.1 GCA_030431615.1 Alphaproteobacteria bacterium | reverse complement strand
CGGGCCGGCGAGATCGCCGAGCACGCGAGTTTCTTCAGCTTCGGCACCAACGACCTGACGCAGATGACGCTCGGCCTCAGCCGCGACGACGCCGGCCGCTTCCTCGACAGCTACCTGCACGACGAGATCTTCGCCACCGACCCGTTCCAGTCGCTCGACCAGGAGGGTGTGGGCGAATTGGTGCGGCTCGCCGTCGAGCGCGGCCGCGCCACGCGGCCCGACCTCAAGCTCGGCATCTGCGGCGAGCACGGCGGAGATCCGGCCTCGATCGGTTTCTGCCACCGGGAGAATCTCGACTACGTCTCCTGCTCACCCTATCGCGTGCCGATCGCGAGGCTCGCCGCCGCCCAGGCGGCGCTGCGCGGGGCTTGAGCGGCAGCCTGGCGACGACGACGCTCGAGACGCTCCGCGCCGGCGGCAAGGCCGCCCTCGCGCGCTGCCTCGCCGAGCTGGAGAGCGAGGCGGGTCGCACCAGGCACCGCCAATTGCTCGACGAGGCGCACGACACCCCGCGCGGCCGCGTGATCGGCCTGACCGGGCCGCCCGGGGTCGGCAAGTCGACCCTGCTGGCAAGGCTGATCGCCGCCTATCGCGGGGCCGGCTCGACCGTTGCGGTGCTCGCGGTTGACCCGTCCTCGAGGCGCACCGGCGGGGCCGTGCTCGGCGACCGCACCCGTCTCGACCACGATCCCGAGGATGCGGGCGTCTTCGTCCGCTCGCTCGCCGCCGGCGACCGGCTGGGCGGGCTGGCGGACGCGACCTTTCCCCTGATGGTGGTGCTGCGCGCCCTCTTCGACGTGGTGCTGGTCGAGACCGTCGGCGTTGGCCAGTCGGAGGTCGAGATCGGCGAGGTAGCGGACAGCGTGGTGCTCGCCATCCAGCCCGCCTCCGGCGACAGCCTGCAGTTCATCAAGGCGGGAATCGTCGAGATCCCGGATATCGTGGTTATCGGCAAGGCCGATCTCGGCGAGGTGGCGGCCCGGGCGCAGGGCGAGATGGAGGCGGCCCTCCGCCATGCGACGCCGCTGGACCCCGCGTGGCACCCGCCCGTGCTGCAACTCTCGGCGGTCAGCGGGGCAGGGGTCGAGGCCCTCGTCGCGGCCCTGGCGCGCCACGCCGCGCACCAGGCCGAGGGGGGCAGGCTGGACGTCCGCCGACGCGCCCAGAGCCGGAACTGGCTGCGCACCACGCTTCGGGAGACTTATGGCAGGCAGGGGCTCGAGCGGCTGCGACCGGCGCTGGAGGCGAGCTTCGCCGGCCCGCCGGCCTCACCCTTTGTCCTGCTCGAGCGGCTCGGCCAGGCGCTCGGCGATATCGGCCTGCCAGAAGGCGGGAGCGGGTAGGGCGGTCCCGCCGCCGGCCTCGAGCGGGCTGCCGAGCCGGTCGAGGCGCAGCAGCGCCATGGCCAGGTCGCCGGCGACACTGCGGATCTCGCCCGCCTCGACGGCGCCGGCCATGATGGCGAAGCCGGGCTCGACCGAGGCCCCCTCGAGCCGGACCGGCACCAGGCGGCGCTTGACGAGGCCCCGGTAGTGGGTGCGGGCGGTGAGCTCCTGGCCGACGAAGCAGCCCTTGTCGAAGGCGACCCCGTTGAGCTGGTCGAGCCCGGCCTCGAGCAGGATCGACTTGTCGACCACGAGGTCGCTGCCGGCCTCGGGCACGGCGAGGGCGATGCGGTGCCGCGCGAAAGCGGCCGGATCGACCGGCTCCAGCCCGAGCGCCGCGAGCCCGGCCTGCACGGCATGGGCCGTGCCGCGCAGCCAGACGCCGAGCGCCGGCAGGCGCGGGTCGACGGTCCAGGTCAGCTCGCCCGCGGTGCGGGTGGCACCGGGCTCGGCCGGCAGGCCGGCCAGGGCCGGCGCATCGTCGCCGAAGAGCACGGCGACCAGCGGGGCGGGCTCGACCGGCTCGATCGTCACGTCGGCCCGCAGGCGATAGAGGGTCAGGCGCCGCTGCAGGTCGGCGAGCCGCTCGGCCGCCGTCTCCAGAATCAGCACTTTTTCATCAGAGTGCCCAAAATCTTCGCGATGCACAAAAAAGTCGAAAAGGAACTTGCCTTGCGGGGTCAGCAGCGTTGTGTAGATCGCGCGAGCCGTTGTCACCTTGTTCAGGTCGTTGCTGACCAGACCCTGCAGGAGCGACGTCGCATCCTTGCCTGAAAGCCGCAGGCAGGCACGATTTTCCAGCAAGGCGGCCGACGGCATCGATTTCTTCATCTTTTCCAATCATTCTCTCCGCGGTCGGATGACCTAGAGATGGGCGTCCGGCATGGACCGGTAAAGGGTGGATCTTGGCGATCCCCGTGGGCCGATCCACGCGGAAGGAGACCGGTGGACGAGGGCTGCTGCACATGATGGACTACGGACTGATCGGCAACTGTGCGATCAATGCCCTGATCGACAAGGAAGCGAGGATCGTCTGGAGCTGCTTTCCGCGGTTCGACAGCGAGCCGATCTTCTGCCGGCTGCTCGATGGCGATCGCGACCGCGGCTATTTCGGCATCGAGCTCGAGGACTGCGTCAGCGTCGAGCAGGCCTATGTCGAGAACACCGCCGTGCTGCGCACCGAGATGCGCGACGCGCGCGGCGCCGGCATCCGGATCATCGACTTCGCACCCCGCTTCGAACAGTTCGGCCGGATGTTCCACCCGACCATGCTGGTCCGCATCATCGAGCCCCTGGGCGAGGGGCCGCGCATCAAGATCGCCTGCCGGCCACTCTACAATTACGGCGCGCAGCTGCCGGTGATCACCCGCGGCAGCAACCATATTCGCTACCTCGACGACGTGATGGCGCTGCGGCTCACCACGAACGCGCCGCTAACCTACGTCCTCGACGAGATCACGTTCCATCTCGACGGCACCGTAGCACTCCTGCTCGGCGCCGATGAAAGCCTGCGCAGCGGGCTGGTCGAGACGGCCCGCGATTTCCTCGAGAAGACCACCCATTACTGGCAGCAGGTCTCCGGCCGGCTGCACATTCCTTTCGAGTGGCAGGAAGCGGTGATCCGCTCCGCCATCACGCTCAAGCTCTGCAGCTTCGAGGAGACCGGGGCGATCATCGCCTCGCCGACCACCTCGCTGCCCGAGACTGATGGGGAGGAGCGCAACTGGGACTATCGCTTCTGCTGGCTGCGCGACGCCTTCTTCGTCGTCCGGGCGCTCAACCGGCTGGGCTATGTCGAAACCATGGAGAGCCATCTGCGCTATCTCTCCGACCTCGTCGCCCGGTCCGAAGACGGCTACCTGCAGCCGGTCTACGGCATCGGCCTCGAAAAACGCCTGACAGAGCGCCTCATCGACAGTCTCGAGGGCTTTCGGGGCAACCAGCCGGTGCGGGTCGGCAACCAGGCCTTCGAGCACGACCAGCATGACGGCTATGGCAGCGTCATCCTGGCGGCGACGCAGGCCTTCTTCGACCGCCGCCTGCGGCGCCCGGCCGGCAAGGCCACGTTCGAGCGGCTCGAGGTGCTGGGCGACAAGGCCTGGGAGTATCACAAGGTACCGGATGCCGGGCTCTGGGAGTTCCGCACCATGGCCCGGGTGCACACCCATTCGAGCGTCATGTGCTGGGCCGCGTGCGACCGGCTCGCCCGGATCGCGGGGCATCTCGAGCTCGCCGACCGCGAGATCCACTGGCGCGACCGGGCGAACCACATCCGCGCCGTCATCGAGGAACACGCCTGGAACCCGGCACTCGGCAGCTACACCGCGAGCTTCGACGGTGACGACATCGATGCGAGCCTCCTGCTCATGCACGAGGTCGGCTTCCTGCAGGGCGACGATCCGCGCTTCGCGGGCACGGTCAAGGCGGTGGAGGAGCGGCTCAAGGACGGGCCCTATGTCTACCGCTATCGCAGCCAGGACGACTTCGGCGAGCCGGAGAACGCCTTTCTCATCTGCAGCTTCTGGTATGTCGACGCGCTCATTGCGCTCGGCCGGCGCGACGAGGCCAGGGCGCTCTTCGAGCAGCTGGTCGGCTGCCGCAACCGCCTCGGCTTGCTGTCGGAGCACATCAACCGTACAACCGGAGAGCTCTGGGGCAACTTCCCGCAGACCTACAGCCATGTCGGGCTGATCAACTGTGCCATGCGACTGAGCCGTCCGTGGGAGGATGTCGTCTGATCCAAAGCGGATCGGCGGGCGGTGGGTCCGGCCCCGGCACAAGCGGAACGTCCGCCGTCACTCGGGCGTTACGGCAATGGATCTAGGGGAGGAAGAGTCTTGGCGCGGCTGGTGGTCGTCTCCAACCGGGTTACCCCGATCAGCGGTCGGCAGGCGGCCTCCGCGGGCGGGCTCGCGGTCGGCGTCCTGGCGGCGCTGCGCGAGAGCGGCGGACTCTGGTTCGGTTGGAGCGGGGAGGTCACGGAGGCGGCGCGGGGCGATGACGACGGCCCGCCACCGGCCCGGGTCTTTCGCACCGGCAAGGTCACCTATGGCCTGATCGACATGCCCGAGGCCGACTACGAGGGCTTCTATGCCGGCTTCGCCAACCGCACCCTCTGGCCGCTCTTCCACTACCGCCTCGACCTGACCTCCTTTGAGCACCCCTGGTACGCAACCTACCGCAAGGTCAACCAGCACTTCGCCGAGGCGCTCCGGCCGCTGCTCAAGCCCGACGACGTCATCTGGATCCACGATTACCACCTGATTCCGCTCGCCACCGAGCTCCGTCGGCTCGGCTGCGAGAACCGGATGGGCTTCTTCCTGCACATTCCGTTCCCGGCGCCCGAGATCTACACGAGCCTGCCCTGGCACCGGCAGCTCGCCGCCGATCTCTGCAATTACGACGTGCTGGGCTTCCAGACCGCGACGGACGTTCGCCAGTTCAACAACTATGTCGAGCAGGAGATCAACGGCCTGGCCGACTGGAAGGGTACCGTCCAGGCGCTCGGCCGCACCCTGCATGCCGAAGCCTATCCGATCGGCATCGACGTCGACGACGTGACCGAGATGGCAGTCTCGGCAGAGGCGAGGCGGCAGGCGGCGCGCCTCGGCTCGAGCCTCGCCAATCGGCAGCTCATCATTGGCGTCGACCGGCTCGACTACACCAAGGGCATCGTCGAGCGGCTGCGTGCCTTCGAGATGCTCCTGAAGGCCAATGCCGTGCTCCGCCGGCAGGTGACCTTCGTGCAGATCTCCGCACCCTCGCGCGAGCTGGTGCCGGAGTATCTCGAGCTCCGCCAGCAGGTCGAGCTGCTCTCGGGCCACATCAACGGCCTCTACAGCGAGGCCGACTGGGTGCCGCTGCGCTACATCAACCGGAGCTTCACCCGGCGCACGCTGATGGGCTTCTTCCGCCTCAGCCGGGTGGGCCTCGTCACACCCTTGCGCGACGGCATGAACCTCGTCGCCATGGAATACGTGGCGGCGCAGAACGCGGAGGATCCCGGCGTCCTCGTCATCTCGCGCTTCGCAGGCTGTGCGCAGCAGCTCGACGGTGCGCTCGTGGTCAACCCGTACGACGTCCACCACGTCGCCGACACGCTGCAGGCGGGGCTCGGCATGACGCTCGACGAACGCCAGGACCGCTGGCAGCGGATGATGCAGGCTATCCGCACGAACGACATCATCACCTGGCGCGACCGGTTCCTCGCACGGCTCGAGAACCGTGTGGGCGCCGGCTGATCAGTCGGTAGCGCGAGGCAGGGGCTGCCCTCAGGGCACCCGAGGATCTGTCCGATTATCGGATAAGAATGATTATGGCAAATATCGTTCAGACGCCGACGACTACGGCGGCGTTGACGATGAGCGCCTGATCGCCAATGCCGTTGTCCGTGGCCATGCCGCCCCGGGTCACCTCGAAGCGCACCGTGCCGACCGGCAGCACCTCGCGGATGGCAGCCTCGTCGATCGGCTCGTCGACTGGCACGGCCAGCTTCACCAGCACCTGCAGCCTGTCCAGGTCGCCGCCGGTGAGCTTCGGGACGGACGGAATGAGATTGCGGCCGACCGCGTCGCGCACCGCCCTGACGGCAGCCTTGGTGACGTTGCCGCCGCGCAGGTCGACGCCGGTGCCGAGCTCGATGAAGTAGATCTGGTCCATGGTCGCTTCGCTTTCCTCGATCCTGTCGTTTGCCCGGGCCGTCAGCGCAGCGTGCCGAGATACCAGACGTAGAGATTGGCCGTGGCGATGCCGAGCAGTGCGGCGATCCCGAGGATCACCAGCACGATGACGATCACCCGCAGGAGCGTGCGCATGGGCACGCCCGGCCGGCAGAACGGGATCAGGTTGAAGGCGAGCCCCGCCACCACCACCCCGACGCAGCCGACGGAGAAGAGCGTCAGCGAGAACGGCTGGAAGATCATCAGCACCGCCACCACGGCGATGGTGATGATCGCGTACTCGATGAAGCGCGCCTGACCCCGGGTCATGCCGCCCTTGCCGGTCGCCCCGGCGCTGGTCTCGCTCATGCCCGCACCACCTTCTCGTCCGCGTCGAACACGTGCACCGAGCCCGGCAGGAAGCGGACATGCACCTGGTCGCGCTCCACCAGCGGCGTGCGCCAGTCGGTGACCACGCGGATGTCGTGCCGCCCGTCGTTCAGATGCGCCAGGGTCTCGGCCCCCATGGGCTCGATCATGTCGATCACCGAGGAGAGCCCGTCGGGCACGTCCTCGTGCACCACCTCGAGATTGCGTGGCCGGACGCCGAGCGTCACCTTGGCACCCGGCGCCAGCCGGGCGACCGCCGGATCGACCTCGATGGTGAGCGACTGGCCGCCCTCGACGGCGAAGCTTGCGACATTGTCCGCGGCGAAGCCGGTAAGCTCGGCCGGGATCAGGTTCATCGCCGGAGTGCCGATGAAGCCTGCGACGAAGAGGTTCTCGGGTTTCTGGAAGATGTCGTGCGGCGTCGCCACCTGCTCGATCACCCCGGCCCGCATGACCGCGATGCGGTCGGCCATGGTCAGCGCCTCGAGCTGATCGTGGGTGACGATCACCGTAGCCCGGCGCAGACCCTGCAGCACTTCCTTGATCTCACCGCGCATCTCCTCGCGGAGCTGCACGTCGAGCCGCGACAAGGGCTCGTCGAAGAGGAAGCAGTTGGGCTCGCGGATGATCGAGCGGCCGACCGCGACCCGCTGCTTCTCGCCCTCGGCGAGCTCGCCAGGCTTGCGCTCCATGATCGGGCCGAGCTGCAGCACGCGCGCCACCTGCTCCACCTTGGTGCGGATCTGCGCCGCCCCGAGCCCCTCGCCATAGAGCGGATAGGCGAGATTCTCGGCCACGGTCAGACTCGGATAGAGGGCGTAGAACTGGAAGCTCATGGCGACATTGCGGTCGCGCGGGGCCAGGTCATTGACCCGCTTGCCGGCGAGCAGCACGTCGCCCGAGGTCGCCCATTCGAGCCCGGCGATCATCCTGAGCGTCGTTGTCTTGCCGCAGCCCGAGGGGCCGAGCAGGCAGAGCACCTCGCCGTCACCGATCTCGAGGTCGATGGCGTCGACCGCGGTGAGCGCGCCGAACCGCTTGGTGAGCTTCTGGAGGGCGATCGTCATTTCTTGACCGTGCCGAAGGTGACGCCGCGCAGGAGCTGGTTCTGCAGGAGATAGGTGACGATGAAGATCGGCACGAGGAAGAGCGTCACGATGGCGGCGAGCAGGCCATAGTCGACGCCCACCTCCCCGCCCATGGTGCGAGCCATGGCGACCGGCACCGTGCGCGTCTCGACGCCGGTCAGCAGCAGCGCGAACAGGAACTCGTTCCAGGTCAGGATCAGGCCGAAGACGAAGGTGGCGGCGAGCCCGGCCAGCACCTGCGGCAGGCAGACGCCGAAGAAGACACGCCGCTCGTTGGCCCCGTCCATCCTGGCCGCATCCTCGATCTCCGGGTTGAGCTCGTCGAAGAAGCTCTTCACGAGCCAGATGGAGAACGGGATGTTGAAGGCGGTGTAGAGCAGGATGATGCCCCAGTAGGTGCCGGAGAGCCCGGTAAGCCGGAACATCAGGAAGATCGGGATGATCACCACGATCGGCGGCATCATCCGGGTGGTCAGGATGATGAAGAGATAAGTGTCGTTGCCGCGCAGCGGGTAGCGCGAGAAGGCATAGGCGGCGAGCGTGCCGAGGACGATGGCGAGCGCCACGCTGGTGCCGGAGACGAAGATCGAGTTGAAGAAGTAGAGCGGGAACTCGGTCGCCTGCGACGCCCCGGCGGTGATGCTCGAGCGGTAGAAGACGTTGATGAAGTTCTGCAGGGTCGGCGTGAAGAAGAACTTGGCCGGCACCGCCAGCGCGTCCGTTCGCGTCTTGAAGGCGGTGAGCACGATCCACAAGACCGGGAAGAAGTAGACGAGGCTGACCAGCCCCGAGAACAGGGTCCAGCCCCAGCCGGCCTTGCCGATCTCGCGCGGTCTGGCCATCAGGCGACCTCCTGCTCGCGCCGCTTGACGGCGTAGAGATAGAGATTGGTGAGCACGATCACCACGAAGAGGATGATGTAGGCGAGTGCGGAGGACTGGCTCGTGCGGAAGAACTGGAAGGCCACGCGATAGGTGAAGACCGCGATGGTCTCGGTCGCCGTGCCGGGCCCACCTTCGGTGATGATGTAGACGATGTCGAAGAGCTTGAAGGTCTCGATCGTGCGGAAGAGCACGGCGAGCAGGAGCAGGCTCTTGATGTAGGGAAAGGTGATGGTGCGAAAGCGCCGCCACCACGACGCGCGGTCGATCTCGGCCGCCTCGTAGAGATATTTCGGCACCGAGACGAGCCCGGCGAGCACCAAGAGCATGACGAAGGGCGACCACATCCAGGCATCCGCCACGACGATGCCCATGATCGCTCCCATTGGCGTGCCGAGCAGGACATAGGGCTGGCCGGTGAAGGTCGAGACGAACTGGCTCAAGAGACCGAAGGTCGGCTCGTAGTAGAGCTTGAAGAAGACGCCGACCGAGACGAAGGACAGCATCATCGGCGCCAGCACCAGCATCAGGAGGATGCGGCGCAGCGGGAACTCGCGGGCGAACATGAGCGCCAGGAGGAAGCCGACGATCAGCTGCAGGATGACGCTGGAGCCGACGATGATGGCCGTGGTCTGGAAGCGGTCCCAGACGTCCGGGTCGTTGAGCACGCGCTCGTAGAAGCGCAGGCCGACGAAGCCCGGCACGTCCTGCCGGTTGGCGCGGTAGTTGAAGAAGCTGAGGCCGAAGGACCAGAGCAGCGGAAAGATGTTCATGACGAAGAGCACGATGACCGCCGGGGCGACGAGCAGCGGCCCGCGTCGCTCGGGCGCCATCAGCCAGGCGAAGAAGCCGCCCGCGTCGCGCGGCGATCCCATGCGTTCATGCGGCGATGCTGCTGCCATCGTCGTCCGGTCTCTTCGGTAAGTGGTTGAAGGAAAAACGGAACGCGGCGGCCCGAGCGTGACCGGGCCGCCGCGTCGGCTGGACTACTCGATCAGGCCGGCATCCTCGAGGAGCTGCTGCTGGAACCTCGCGATGCTGTCGAGCGCCGTCTGGGCGTCGATCTGGCCGGTGATGGCCCGGTCGTACTCTTCCTGCTGCTGGGTCAGGAGCTCGAAGAAGTCCGGCACGTGCCAGACGTCACGCTGCCAGTCGAGCATCTCGACATGCGCCCGGTTCCAGGGCCGCAGGCCGTTGTAGTCGGGATCCGCCATGACGCTCATGAGGCCCGACTGGCCGCCACCGGCGACGAAATTCTTCTGCACGTCGGGCTTCAGCCACCATTTCACGACATTGAGGGCCTCGCTGGTCACCTCGTCGCTGTTCCAGGTGGTGAGCACGAAGGGCTGGCCGCCGATATTGCCGGTCCGGTCGATGCTGCCGTCCTCCTTCCGCAGGCCGGGCGCCACGCCGAAGGCCGACTTGTCGGCGACGACCGAGCTGTTCGGGTCGAGCACCGGCTCGCCGAGACCGACCCAGTCGATCATCGCCGCCACCTTGCCCTGCATGTACAGGTCCTGGACGACGAAGATGTCCATCTGCCCGGTCTGCGCCACCGGCGGCATGTACTGGAGCAGCGACAGGTAGTGCTCGAGCGCCTCGACGGCGATGTCGGAGTTGACGACCCCCTCGGCCTGCGCCTCCGGGGCCTGGGTCTCGTCCCAGATCGACCCACCAT
>JAUIID010000201.1 GCA_030431615.1 Alphaproteobacteria bacterium | reverse complement strand
TGAAGAAATCGGCCGACGGCTTGTTCTTCCGGGTCGGCCTGAAGACCGCCTCGAGCTGGCCTTCCGGCCGCCAGGCCGCCGCCACCGCCTTGATGCGGTTGCCCATGGCCGTCTCGATCCCGCGGCCCATGGCCCGGCAGCTCAGGATCACGCTGTCCACGGCAACGCCCTGCGCCCGGCGCTCCAGGAGGAAGAGCCCGACAATGCCGAGATCGCCGAAGCGGTCGCGCGCCGCCACCACCTCGAGATGCCAGTCCGGCGAGAGCATGAAGCGCTCGAGCTCCGCCGGCTTGTAGCGTTTGGTCGTGACGTTGAACTGGTTGGTCTTGGCGAAGAGCTGGTGCACGCGGGTGAGCTCGGCCCGGGTCGCCGGCCAGCACGTCAGCGCGGTGCCGAGGCTCTCGAGATAGGCCTGCATGTCGCCCGCCTGGACCCGGCTCGCCTCGCGCTTCGCCTCCTCGTGATACTGCTCGGTCTTGCGCAGGTCCTCGTCGGTGAGGGCCATGCGCTCGAGCTCGGGCAGGTCGAGCAGCAGGGCGGCATACTCCGCCGGATCGCGCGGCAGATGGACGGTGCGGACCTCCGGCATGAGCTGGCGAACGAGCTCACATTCGGCCGGGTTGTCATCGATGAAAACGAGGCTGTCCGTGCCGATGTTGAGATCGGCGGCGATGGCGGCGATGTTGCTGTGCTTGGGCTCCCAGTTGACCCGGGCCGCCGCGAAATCGGCCCATTGCAGCGGCATGTCGCTGCGCAGGCGGAAGGCCTCCGCCACGTCTTCCGGGTTGTTCTTGCTGCAGGCGGCGAGCAGGAAGCCCCGCCGCTGCACCGCCTTGATCGCCTGCTGGAAGGCGCGGAACGCCTCGCCCACCGGGTCGCCCTGGGCGATCCGGATGCCGTCCGGCCCCTCCTCGCCGAGCACCCCGCCCCAGAGCGTGTTGTCGAGATCGAGGACGAGGCATTTCTTCGGCGGCAGGACGAGGGTGGCGAAATGGCGGGCGAGCAGCTCGGCCAGCTCCGGCAGCGCCGCCTCTGCCCAGGCGAACTTGCCGAGATGCGCCATGCGGGCGTTGTGCGCCGCGCGCCTGCCGGCCGTCGCCAGCGCCTGGTCGACGTCGACGACGAAGACCTGCGGATCGCTGGCCCAGTCGCGGAAGAGCCGGGCGTTCAGCGTGGCATATAGCTCCGCCTCGCCCATGCCGAGCTTGGCGTCGGCGAGCCCGAGATGCGGCCGGCGCGGCCGCCAGAAATTGCCGATCAGCAAGGTCGCCCCGGTGGCAGCCTTGGCCGCCTCCACCCAGGCCGCGACCTGGCCGAGCGCTTCGTCCACCAGACCCTGCCGCTCTTTGAGCGAGAGCGCCGCGAGCCCCGCCGGCAGCACCGGCAGCAGGCGCTGGAGGTCGAGGGTGAGGAAGACGACATGCGGGTCGAAATCCGCGAGCCCCTGGGCCGGATCGAGCACCGCCTGCATGTGCTGGTCGAAGGGCCCCACCTGCCCCTCCACGACCACGCCACGGCTGAGGGCAACGCCCGTGACGCAGCGGGCGAAGAGGTCGAGCGTGTGGTTGCCGAGATAGAGCACGCGCAGGTCCGGCGCCGGCGCCAGCGCCTCGAGCCGCCGCGCCAGCCGCTCCGCCTCGCGCACCGAGAGCCCGCCCGCCGCCCGCTCGCCGGCCACGGCCTTCAGGGCCGCCAGATCGCCGGCCCCGTCGACCAAAGCGCGCCAGTCGTCGCTCATTGCCGCTCGCCCTTGCTTCTTTTTGGGAAATCGCCCGAGAGCCGGCCCCATCGCGGCAAGGCTCGTCGTGCCGCCACTAAGCGTCGAATGGCGGCTCCGTCAACCGGCGGACGAAGACAGCGGTGGCGGGTGGCAGCCGCCTCAGCAGCCGGGCCGGATCAGGGGCTGAGCGACGCGGCTTCTGCCTTCGATTCGACGGGCGCACTCGCCCCGGCATCGAGGCGCCGGAGCAGCGCCGCCTCCACCGCCTTCGCCTCGCGCACGTTCCGCTCCTTCACATGCCCGAAGCCGCGGATGCGCTCGGGCAGGCTGGCGAGCTCGACGGCGGTAGCGTGGTTTGCGGGCGCGAGCCGGCCGGCGAGGTCGGCGAGCAGGGTCTCGTAGTCCTGGACGAGCTGCCGTTCGAGCTTGCGTTCCGCCGTTCGGCCGAAGGGGTCCCAGGCCGTGCCGCGCAGGCCCTTCAGCCGCGCGAGCAGGCGGAGCACGTGGAGGATCCAAGGGCCGTAGCGCCGCTTCTCCGGCCGGCCGGTGCGCGGATCGCGGCTGGCGAGGAGCGGCGGGGCCAGATGCAGCTCCAGCCGCTTCGCCCCCTCGATCTCGCGGGCAAGCTGGGCGGCGAAGTCGCCCGAGGTGTAGAGGCGGGCGACCTCGTACTCGTCCTTGTAGGCCATGAGCTTCGCGAGGTTGCGCGCGACCGCCAGGGCGAGCTGGTCGCTGCCCGGCACGGTCCGCACCTCCGCCTCGCGGATACGGCCGACGACGTCGCGGTAGCGCTGCGCGTAGGCGGCGTCCTGGTAGGCCTCGAGCAGGGCGGCGCGGTGGGCGACGATCTCGTCGAGGGTCCGGGGCTCCGTCCGCCGCGCCTCGCCCCGCGAGGCGATGGCCTCGACCGCCTTCGGGTCATGCGCCGCCCGGCGGCCCCAGAGAAAGGCCTCGCGGTTGAAGGCGACCGCCACGCCGTTGATCTCGATGGCGCGCAGGATTGCCTCCGCCGAGAGCGGCAGCCAGCCCTTCTGCCAGGCGAAGCCGACCAGCATCAGGTTGGCGCCAATGGCATCGCCGAGGAGCCGCGTCGCGAGGTTGCTGGCATCGAGCCGGTCGGTGATAGCGGCGGCACCCTCGATGTCGGCGAGGAGCCGATCCGCCGGAAACGCCATGTCGGGATCACGGGTGAAGGCCCCGGTCAGCCGCTCTTCGGTATTGATCACCGCGGCGGTGCGGCCCTTGTGCATGAGCGGCACCGAGCTGCGTCCTGCCGCCACCACCATGTCGCACCCCAGCACCAGATCGGCCGTGCCGGGTGCGAGGCGCGGGGGCCCGGTGCCGTCCGGCGTGGCCGCCAGCTTGAGGTGCGAGACGACGGCACCGCCCTTCTGGGCCATGCCGATCATGTCGAGCCCTGCCACACCCTTGCCCTCGAGATGCGCCGCCATGCCGAGGAGGGCCGCGATGGTGATGACACCCGTCCCGCCAATGCCGGTGACGACGATGCCGAAGGGTCGTTCCAGGGGCGGCAGGTCGGGCTCCGGCAGATCGGCGAAGGCGGCACCGGCACCCGCGACGATCTTTCTGGGCTTGCCGCCGCGAACTGAGACGAAGCTCGGGCAGAAGCCCTCGAGGCAGGAAAAATCCTTGTTGCAGGCGGACTGGTCGATCCGCCGCTTGCGGCCGAGCTCGGTCTCGATCGGCAGGATGGCGACGCAGTTCGCCTGCACGCCGCAATCGCCGCAGCCCTCGCAGACCGCCTCGTTGATGACCACCCGCTCGTCCGGGTCGACCATGCTGCCCTGCTTGCGCCGGCGGCGCTTTTCGGCCGCGCAGGTCTGGTCGTAGACGATGGCGGTGACACCCTCGATGGCGCGCAGCCGGCGCTGCACCGTATCGAGCTCGTCCCGGTGATGGACGTGCACGCCCGGCGCCATGCGGGTGCCGATCGGGTACTTGCCCGGCTCGTCCGAGACCACCACGACCTCCTGCACGCCCTCGGCCTCGAGCAGGCGGGTGATCGCCGCCGCATCGAGATTGCCGATTTCCATCTTCTGCCCGCCGGTCATGGCGACGGCGTCGTTGAAGAGGATCTTGAGCGTGATGTTCTGCCCCGACGCCACGGCCGCCCGGACCACCATCGAACCCGAATGGTAGTACGTGCCGTCGCCCATGTTCTGAAAGAGATGCGGCCGGTCGCTGAACGGCGCCGCACCCAGCCACGAAGCCCCCTCCCCGCCCATCTGGGTGAAGCCCGAGGTCGCCCGGTCCATCCAGTTGACCATGAAGTGGCAGCCGATCCCGGCCATCGCCCTGCTGCCCTCGGGCACTTTGGTCGAGCTGCTGTGTGGGCAGCCGGCGCAGAAATAGGGCAGCCGCGCCATGGCCGGCGTGAAGCTGGCCCCGGCGGCGGCCTCGAGCCCGGCCAGGCGGTCGCGAAGCCCGGCATCGTCCCGGCGCTCGAGCAGGCGGCGGGCGATGGCGATGGCAATCTGGTTGCTGTCGAGCTGGCCGTGCGAGGGGAAGAGGGGAGCACCCCGCTCGTCCGCCTTGCCGATGATCCGCGGCCGATGGGCGGCGGCGTAGAGCAGCCCCTTCATCTGCTCCTCGACGAGGCCCCGCTTCTCCTCGACCACCATGGCGAGCTCGACCCCGGCCATGGCGCGCTCGAGCCCGACCGGCTCCAGCGGGAAGGTCATGCCGACCTTGTAGACGGCGAGCCCGAGCGCGCGGCAACGGGCGTCGTCGAGCCCGAGCGTCTCGAGTGCTGCCGTCACATCGAGCCAGGACTTGCCGGTGGTGACGATGCCGAGCCACGCCCCGGCATCGCCGTGGGTAATGCGGTCGAGACCATTGGCACGGGCGAAGGCCCGGGCCGCCTCGAGCTTGGTCGTGTGCACCCGCCGCTCGAGCTCGCCGGCGAGCAGCGTCAGGGACTGGTCGGTCACCAGATCGATATGCCGCGGCCCCGGGCCGACCTCGGTCTCCTCGGGCAGCACGATCGCCGGGCGCTCCGGGTCCAGCTCGACCGAGGCCGTGCATTCGACCGTGTCATGGACGCATTTGAGGCTGACCCAGCCGCCGGTGAAGCGCGACATGGCGATGCCGAGGAGGCCGTAGTCGAGGATCTCGGCAACGCCCGAGGGGTTGAGGATCGGGACCATGGCGTCGACCATGGCGAACTCGGACTGGTGCGCCGTCGTCGAGCTCTCGCAGATGTGGTCGTCACCGAGCAGCAGGAGCACGCCGCCTTTGGGGTGCGTGCCGAAGAGATGGCCGTGACGAACCGCGTCGCCGGAGCGGTCGACGCCCGGCCCCTTGGCGTACCAGATGGCAAAGACGCCGTCATAGGCGGTGGGGCCGAGCATGTGCACCTGCTGCGTGCCCTGGCAGGCGGTGGCGGCGAGGTCCTCGTTGACCCCCGGCTGGTGGCGGATGTGGTGCGCGTCGAGCAGCGGCCGGACGTTCTGCAGCTCCTGATCGTAGGCGCCGAGCGGCGAGCCGCGGTAGCCGGTGATGTAGCCGCCGGTCTTCCAGCCCTGGGCAGCATCGCGGCGGTGCTGCTCCATCGGCAGCCGGACCAGCGCCTGCACGCCGGTCATGAACACGCGGCCCCGGTCCTTCCGGTACTTGTCGTCGAGCCGGACCTCGAGCAGCTCCGTCACGCCTCGTCTCCCTGACACCACCGATCCGGGATAGCAGGCGGCGGACGGCACATAAAGGCCGGCAGCCCGTTGACCGGGGCGCCGCGTTGCGCGCAGACAGGATAGCGCAGGAGACGCGAGGGAGAGTGCCCGGATGTTCGAATCGGCGGCAGTCGAGCACGTGGTCGACGAGGCGACCTTCAAGCGCGAGTTGCCCCTGCTCCGCACGGCGCTGCTCAAGGCGCAGTTCCGGCTGCGGGAGCAGCAGGGCTTTCCGGTCATCGTCCTGGTCACCGGCCAGGACCTGGCCGGCAAGGGCCAGGTGATGCAGCGCCTCACCGAATGGCTCGATCCCCGCTACCTGCGCATCAATGCCTATGTACCGCCCCATGGCGCGGAGCTGGAGCGGCCGGCGATGTGGCGCTACTGGCGCGACCTCCCGCCGGCCGGCGAGATCGGGCTGGTCTTCGGCTCCTGGTACAACGACGCGCTGCGCACCGCGATCGGGGATCGCTGCGACAGCGGGCTCGACGACTGGGTCAACCGGATCAACGCCTTCGAGGGCCTGCTCGGCGACGAGGGCGCCTTGATCCTGAAGTTCCTGCTGCGCATCTCGCCCGAGGAGCGCAAGCGGCGGGAGAAGCGGCTGAAGAAGGCCGCCTATCCGAGCCGCCATGTGCTGGAGGAATGGACCGATCTCGGGCCCCTGAAGAAGGTCCGCCCGGTGGCGGAAGAGATCGTCACCCGGACCAGCACGGCCCTGGCCCCATGGATCGTCCTGCCGTCCGACGACCCGGCCTATCGCGACCTGCTCTTTGGCCGGACCATCCGCACCGCCCTGGAGAAGCGCCTCGACTCGGCGCCGCCGTCACGCGACGTGGCGCCGGCCCTGGTGCCCAGCCTCGACGGCAAGACCGTGCTCGACTCCCTCGATCTCGGGCTCGAGCTAGACCGCAAGGCCTATGCCGAGCGCCGCGACGAACTCCAGTACCGCCTCGCCCAGTTGACGGATTCCAAGGCGTTCGACCGCCGCTCGCTGGTCTGCGTCTTCGAGGGCAATGACGCGGCCGGCAAGGGTGGTGCCATTCGCCGTTTCACTGCCGCCCTCGATCCCCGTCGCTATCGCGTCTGGCCGATCGCCGCGCCCACCGACGACGAGAAGCGGCAGCCTTATCTTTGGCGCTTCTGGCGCCGGGTGCCGCGGCTCGGCCGCACCGCCGTCTTCGACCGATCCTGGTACGGCCGGGTGCTGGTCGAGCGGGTCGAGGGCTATGCCAGCGAGGCGGAGTGGCACCGGGCCTATGGCGAGATCAACGAATTCGAGGCCGAGCTCACCGAGCACGGCTGCGTCGTCGTCAAGTTCTGGCTGGCCACCTCGCCCGAGGAGCAGCTCAGGCGCTTCGAGGCGCGCGCCGACACCGCCTGGAAACAGTACAAGATCACGGCGGAGGACTGGCGCAACCGGCAGAAATGGGACGCCTACGCCCAGGCCGTCTCGGACATGGTCGACCGGACGAGCACCGCTTTGGCACCCTGGACGCTGGTCGAGGCCGAGAACAAGCGCTGGGCGCGGGTCAAGGTGCTGGAGACGATCGCCGAACGGCTCGAAGCGGCGCTCTGACGCCCGGCTTCTACCAGGAAATGAAGATGCCGATCTCGCCGAGCATGCCGCCCGGATAGTTGAGGACCTGCGCCTTCGCCTTGTAGCCGAGCGGCTCGAGCTCCTTGGCGTAGACATCCATCGCCCGCTTGGCGAAGCCGGTCAGGGTCTTTGGCCAGTCCGGCTCGAAATTGTTGATCGCGCGCCCCTTGTCGGTGCACCAGTCCGCCGGAAAGCGGACCACCAGCAGCTCGCTCTTGCCCTGGTTGACGGCGTTGGTGATCGCCCGGTTGAGCCGCTCCTGCCACTCGGGATGCAGGTCGCGCTCGGCGAAGGCCTTCTGCAGGTCCTCCTCGTGGTGCTGCTTCTGCTTGAGCTGCTCCATCGCCTCGCGCAGCTTTTCGCGCTCGACTTCCTCGGCGCGCTTGCGAATGTCCGCAGGGGTCACGACTCCGGTCATGGTTCAGAGCTTTCCCGTAAGTTCAATGCCAGTCGCCCGGAGTCTATCCGGCCCAGGGGGCGGGAACCAGTGCGTGCAGTGACGCAGCGGCGTGGTTCAGCCCGGCTCCCGCCACTGGACGACGGCAGCGGCCGCGACCGCATAGACGACGTGGCCGACCAGCGCCACCCAGGTGATGCCGGTAAAGCCGAGGAAGGCCGGCTGGCCGGCGACCAGGTGGGCCATGATGAAGAGGGCGAAGATCCAGAGCCCGACGCCGTAGATCGCCGAGGTCAGCCACCAGGGCCAGGCCGGGGTCAGCCGTTCGGCAATCGGCCGGGCGATCAGCATCCAGCCGAGCGGATAGCCGACGAGCCCCGCCAGGTAGTGGAGCGCATGGGCGCCGGGCAGCCAGGGCGCCCCGAAGAGGACCTGGATGACGTTGTTGGCGAGCGGCACCGGTGCCAGGTTGGCGAAGCCGAGGCCGGGGCTGAGGCTCTGGCCGAAGAGGTCGAAGGCGGCGGTGGCGACGGCCCCGGCGAGCAGCATGGTGAGGAGACGGTCGGCACCGAAAAGCGGGCGGTCGGTAGCAGCCATGGTCGGGTCCTCCGGCTGTTGCGCTTGCCCGGACGGTATGCGGTCACACCGCCGCTCGCGACAACTCACGAGGCGGCTAGCGAGCCGTGAGCCGGCGCCTATCCGGCGAAGCGGTGCACCACCCGGCCGTCGACCATGGTCAGCAGCACGCGGCCCTGGACGAGGCGGCCCTCGAAGGCGGTGTTCTTGGCGAGGCTGGAAAGCCCGGCCTCGGTGATCTTCCAGGGGCGCTCGGGGTCGAAGAGGGTGAGATCGGCGGCAGCCCCCACAGCCAGGCGCCCGGCCTCTAGCCCGAGCAGGTCTGCCGGCGCCACCGTCAGCTTGCGCAGGAGATCGAGCAGGCTCATCTGGCCCTCGTGCACCAGCCGCAGGCTCACCGGCAGCATGGTCTCGACCCCGACCACGCCGAACTCGGCCTGGGCCATGGGCAGTCGCTTGCTGTCCTGGTCCTGGGGCGAGTGGTCGCTGGCGATGACGTCGATCGTGCCGTCGACCAGCCCCTCGACCACCGCCATGCGGTCGGCCTCGCTGCGCAAGGGCGGGCTCACCTTGGCGAAGGTGCGATAGCCTTCGACCTCGAGCTCGTTCAGCGCCAGGTGATGCGGCGTCGTCTCGCAGGTGACGCGGAGACCCTCCGCCTTCGCCCGGCGGACGGCGTCGATCGCCGCTCGGGTCGAGATGTGCGCGACGTGGTAGCGCGCACCCGTCGCGCGCACGAGATGCAGGTCGCGCTCGACCATCATGACCTCGGCGATCGCCGGGATGCCCCGCAGGCCGAGGCGGACGGCGATGGTGCCCTCGTTGACGACGCCGCCCGATGCCAGGCTCGGCTCCTCGGGGTGCTGGACCACAAGTAGATCGAGAGCGCTCGCATAGGCCAGCGCCCGCTGCATGACGCGGGCATCCGCGAGCGCCCGCTCGGCATCGGTGAAGGCCACGGCACCGGCCTCCTTGAGCAGCGCCAGCTCGGCCAGCTCCTTGCCCTCGAGCCCCTTGGTCAGCGCTGCATAGGGATAGACCTTGACCGACTTGAGCTGGCGGGCCCGCCGGGCGACGAACTCGAGCATCGCCGGGTCGTCAATGGGCGGGCGCGTGTTCGGCAGGACGGCGACCGAGGTGACGCCGCCCGCCGCCGCAGCCTGGATGCCCGAGGCGAGCCGTTCCTTGTGCTCCGTGCCGGGCTCGCCGAAATGCACCCGCATGTCGACGAGGCCGGGGCAGAGGCACGCCCCCTCGCCGGCCACGATCTCCACCCCGTCCGGGCGGTCGACGCGCGGCCCGAACGCCGCGATCCGCCCCCTTGCCACCAGAAGCTCGCCAGGCTGGTCGAGACCACTTGCCGGGTTCACCAGGCGGACATCGGTGAAGAGCAAGGGCCGCGTCATGCCGCCTCGCGACGGTCGCGGGTCAGGAGATCGACGCAGGCCATGCGCACCGCCACGCCCATCTCGACCTGGTCGAGGATGGCGCTCCGGTCGATGTCGTCGGCGATGACCCCGTCGATCTCGACGCCGCGGTTCATCGGCCCCGGATGCATGATGAGCGCATCGGGTGCGGCGTGCGCCAGCTTCTCCTGGGTCAGGCCGTAGAGGTGGAAATACTCGCGCACCGAGGGCACGTAGCTGCCCTGCATCCGCTCGTTCTGCAGGCGCAGCATCATGACGATGTCACAGCCCTCGAGCCCCTTCGCCATGTCGGTGAAGAGCGCGCAGCCGAAGGTCGAGAAGGCCCGCGGCAGCAGCGTCGGCGGCCCGATGAGCCGGACACTCGCCCCCATGGCGAGGAGGAGCAGGATGTTGGAGCGCGCCACCCGGCTGTGACGGACATCACCGCAGATGGCGACGGTGAGCCCCTCGAGCCGCCCCTTGCGGCGGCGGATGGTGAGCGCATCGAGCAGCGCCTGGGTCGGATGCTCGTGGCTGCCGTCGCCGGCATTGATGACCGAGCAGTTGACGTGGCGGGCGAGCAGCGACACCGCCCCGCTGTCCTGATGACGGACCACCAGCACGTCCGGGCGCATGGCGTTGAGCGTCATCGCCGTGTCGATCAGGGTTTCGCCCTTCTTAATCGACGAGCCCTGCACCGCCATGTTGACGACATCGGCGCCGAGCCGCTTGCCGGCCAGCTCGAACGAGGTGAGCGTGCGGGTCGAGCTCTCGAAGAAGAGGTTGATCTGGGTCAGGCCGTCGAGCAGCTGGAGCTTCTTCGCCGG
>JAUIID010000200.1 GCA_030431615.1 Alphaproteobacteria bacterium | reverse complement strand
GCCGACGACCCAGTTGCTGGCGAGGAAAAGGAGGCCGAGCACGAGCCAGCCGTGCAGGGTGGCGAAGAAGGGGGCTTCTGGCCCGATCGCGTACCAGAGGGTCTCGATGATCGCCCAGGCGATGGCGAGCAGGGCGAAGTTCTTGGTCCGGGCGAGGGCATCGGGTGCGCGGCGGTGGAGCAGCCAGGCGAGCTGCATGCCGAAGCCCGTGACGGCGAGATTGCCGGCGAGCACGATGGTCCCGGCGACCGACCAGGATTCCGGCGGTGCCGTCAGGATGCCGAAGAGGGTGGAGACCGGCTGCCAGAGGCCGAGGACGAGGATCGCGGCGAGCAGCAGCCCGCCCGTGCCCTTGAACGGGGCGAGGCGCGCCTTTGCCGTCTGGCGAAGCAGGCGGTCCTCCTCGAGCACCTGCTGGTCGATGAGGGCGGTCGAGGACTGCGCCGGCTCGCCGATCGAGAGCACCGTGCCCATACCGACCAGGACGAGCAGGGCCATCACCATGTAGGCGAAGGACCAGCCGGCCGCCTCGGCGATCAGGAGGGCGCCAGCCGTGGCCACCCACATGGCGATGCGATAGCCGAGCACGTACACGCCGGCACCGGCGCCCAGCTTCTCGCGCGGCAGGATCTCGACGCGATAGGCATCGATCACGATGTCGAGGCTCGCCGAGAAGAAGGCGACGAGGACGGCGAAGAAGGCGGTCCACCAGAGGTCGTCGGCGGGGCTCGTCCGGCCGAGCGCGAAGATCGAGAAGACGAGGCCGATCTGCGCCGCGATCATCCAGCCGCGCCGCCGGCCGAGCAGGGTCGTGAAGGGCGGCAGGGGCAGCCGGTCCATCAGCGGCGCCCAGGCGAACTTGAAGGTATAGGGGGCGAAGGCGAAGCCGAAGAGGCCGATGGCGGCCCGGGTCACCTCCTCCTCGCGCAGCCACGCGCTGAGCGTCGAGGCGATGAGCATGATCGGCAGGCCGCTCGAGAAGCCGAGGAACAGCACGCCGACGACCCGTGGATCGCGGTAGATCGAGAGCGACGCGAGCCAGCCCCGCCAATCCAGCCGCGCCTCAGCCATCGATGCCCTCCATCAACAACGCCTGGTCTTCATGCGGGCAGCAGGGTGCCGCCGCCCGCGCCCGGACGGCGGCGACGCCGGCGTGCGCCGGTGGCTCAGAAGAAGCGTTCGGGCACGCGGACGATGTCGCCCGGCAGGATCGGCGTGTCGACCGTCACCACCACGGAAGGGGCACCCGAGCCGCCGCGCTGGATCTCGATCCCGTCCTCCTTCGCCCGGTAGGTAAAGCCGCCGGCGAGGGCCACGGCGTTGATCACGCTCATGCCCGAGACATAGGGATAGCTGCCTGGCGCGTTGACCTCGCCGAGGATGAAGAAGGGCCGGTAGTTGAGCACCTCGATGCTGATCTGCGGATCGACGAGGTAGCCGTCCTTGAGCCGCGTGGCGATCCGCTCCTCGAGCTGGCGCGCGGTGAGCCCCGCAGCGTTGATCTCGCCGATCAACGGCATGGCGAAGGTGCCGCCGCCATCGATCTCGAACTCGCCGGAGAGATCCTCGTGACGGAAGACCACGATGCGGATCCGGTCGCCGCTGTCGAGGGTGTAGGCGGGTGCGCTGAGGCGCGCGCCCGGGCCGCCGTCCACTCCCGTGTCGGAGCCGGCAGCGGGGCCGAGCGTACCGGGCGAGGGGCTGCCACAGGCGCTCAGCAGCAAGCCCAGCCCGAGCACCAGCCCCGCCAGGAGCTTGCGGCAAGTCGTCGTCATCATGTCTTCTCCACCGCTATCGCGCACCAAGTCCAAGCCTCCAAGTCGCCGCGAACAGCCGGCGGCAACGACCGACCGTTCCTGCCTACCCGACGAACGTTACTTAAAAATAAAGTCATGGTCGGGCAAGCAAGGTGCTCCGGTCCGAGTGCCGGGCCGTGGCTGCCGCTCAGAGCTTGGCGACGAGGCCGAGCCGGAAGATATTGCGGTCGAATTCCGCATCCCCGTCGTCCGACTGGCGATGGCTGAAGTCGTAGGTCGCATCGAGCGAGAAGCGGCGGTTGATCAGGTAGGTGATGCCGGCACCGGCCGTATAGGTGTCGTCGGTTCGCCCCGTGCCCTCGTAGTCGTCGCGCACAACCTCGCCATTGACGTTGAGGATGATGTTGCGGCGGAGCTCGTGGAAGACGTTGATCGCGAGACCGGCGTAGTTGTTGGCGGTCGCCGTGTCGCCCTGGTAGACGACGGTGGTCTCGTCGATGCCCGCCTGGCCGTCGAAGATTATCGAGGTCAGGGGGGTGATGTTCCAGGTGACCGCGGCATTGCCGGCGAACCCGTCGACGTTCTCGAGGTCGTCGTCGTCGTACTGGCGCCGGGTGTAGCCGGCGGAGACCTCGCCGAAGATCACGCCGGTGAAGTCGATGGTGGTGCCGATCAGGGCATCGAAGCCGGTCGAGTTCCGGTCGAGGCCAGGCGTCTCGTCATATTCGCGGGCACTGCCGGTCAGCTCGACGAAGGGGCTGATGCGCGGCGAGAGCGCGTAGCCGGTCCGCAGGCCGAGCGCGTACTCGTTTCGATCACGGTCGCTGTTGTCGATGTCGCCGGCATTGTCGAAGTCGAGGCGCAGGAATCGGGCGAGCGGCTGGACGTAGATTCGCGTGAACTCGTGCCGGTGGTTGAGGTTGATACTCGTCCGGTAGTACTGCGTCACGTCCTCGTTGCCCTGCGCGTCGGCCTCGTCGGAGTCCTCGTGCAGGCGGGCGAAGGCGGTCTGGATGCTCGTCCGGCTGTTGCGCAGCGCGTCAATGCGGCCGCCGGCGCCGACGCCGAAATCCTGGTAGTTGCTGTCGTTGTGGCTGCCGTAGAAGCCGAAATCGCCGAAGGCGGAGACGTTGAGCTGGTGGCGGGACCATTGCGACAGGGCCGAGATCTCGGGGCGCACCGTGAAGATGACGTCGTCGTCCTCGTTGTCGCTCGTCGAGAAGATGTTGTCGTCATAGGCGATGCCGGTCGCGATCTCCGGGTAGATCAGGAACGCCCGGGCCCGGATGCCGAGGGGGTCGTAGTCGGGCCGCGCCCGGTTTTGCACCGGCACGTTGCGAACGTCCTGGGCCGCAGTTGCCAGAGGCGCCAGCACAGCAGCCCCGGCCACGAGAACGCCGATCAGCCTGGTCGTCGTCATCACTCTACTCCGCTTCAGGATGTGCGCCGAGACGCCCCTCGGACGGCTGCTGCCGAGCAACCGGCCCTGCACCCGCTTGCCCGTTGATGATCGCCTGTCGTTTCGCTGGCTGCAAGGCCCGGCGGGACGCCCGCTTCGTCCGACCTGAACATGCCACGTGCACGCGGACATGAACGGCGCTAGAACTGGCTCGGACGAGCGACGACGCGAGCGGTCAAGCCACCGGCGACAACCGGATCAACCACCGGTGCATCTATCCGGTTTGACGAGGCGTGACAACCGAAGGCGAGGGCATTTTCCGCGCGATGTGCGGAATTGCCCGCAAACCATTGATGCTGTATCGCGTTTGTCACGTGTCGTCCGGGCGGCGCCGGGCTCGTTGCCGTGCAATTCTATTGTGAGTTGAAAAAACCCTGCTGAAGCGACTCTTCCAGCGTCCGCGCCCGGCGACCGACGAGGCACCTCAGATCGCTGGCCGCCCGCCCCGGGTGCCGCAGGGTTGCCGCGTCTACGCCATCGGCGACGTGCACGGCAGGATCGATCTTCTGCGTGCCCTGGAGACGCAGATCGTGGCCGATGCCGCGTCCTGCGTCGAGCAGTGCCGGAACCTGCTCGTCTATCTCGGTGACTACGTCGATCGCGGGTTCGACAGCCGCAAGGTGCTCGACCATCTGGCGAAGGACCCGCCCGAAGACTTCGACCGGGTGCTGCTGCTCGGCAATCACGACGCCTGGCTTCGGGACTTCCTCGATGGCGAGTCGGTCGGCGAGAGCTGGCTCCGCTTCGGCGGTGACGCGACCCTCCTCAGCTACGGCGTGCCGCTGGCACTCGATCGGCCGCCCGAGGAGCGTCTGACCGAAGCCCGCGACCGGCTCCAGGCGGAGATCCCGGCGACGCACCGGCAGCTGCTCGCCGACCTCGAGCTCGCCCTGCCGTTCGGCGACTATCTGTTCTGTCATGCCGGCATCCGCCCCGGCGTGCCGCTGGCCAACCAGGTCGAGGAGGATCTGATCTGGATCCGCGAGCCGTTCCTTAGCTGGAACGGCGACGCGGACAAGATCATCGTGCACGGCCACACGGTCGAGGACGCACCTGCCATTCGCCGCAACCGGATCGGGATCGATACCGGTGCCTGCTACACCGGCAACCTCACCTGCCTCGTCCTCGAGGGCGCCGGTCGCCGCTTCCTCTCGACCGGACAGCCGCGCTGAGCGACGTCGGCGGCATCGTCCCCTTTGGCCCCGAACGTGCGGCGAGGCGTAGCACGATACGCTTTCCCCGCCAGTTGTTCACGCGTATCTGATGCTCGAGCGGATATGGTCCGCGCCTCGCCGGCGCGCCGTCACCGACCGCCCGGCGAAGACCTCCCCGCCACGTGTCGAAAAGGATCTGCCATGCCCGAGGCTCCCACCGGACTGCGCGTTCTCGTTACCGGCGGGGCCGGCTATATCGGCAGCCATATCGTCCGCGATCTGATCGCCGCCGGGCATCGCGTCACCGTCTTCGACAATCTCTATTCCGGGCACGAATGGGCCGTGCCGGGGGCCGAGCTCGAGATCGGCGACCTCGGCGACCGGCAGCGTCTCGAGCGGGTGCTGTCGGCCGCGTCGTTCGATGCCGCCATTCACTGCGCCGGGCATATCTGGGTCGGCGAATCGATGCGGCATCCGGGCAAGTACTACTTCAACAATGCCAGCAACGCCTTTCGCCTCTTCGATCACTGCGCCCAGTACGGCATCCGTCACGTCGTGTTCTCGTCGACCGCCGCGGTCTACGGCCAGCCCGATGTCGAGCTGATCGACGAGGACCAGCCGCTCCGGCCGATCAACCCCTATGGCGCCAGCAAGCTCATGGCCGAGCGGGCGCTGCAGGACATCGCGGCGGCCGCCGGGCTGGGCTATGCCATCCTGCGCTATTTCAACGTTGCCGGCGCGGACAGGGCGGCGCGGATCGGCGAGGCCACGCCGGACAACAGCCACCTGGTGAAGGTGGCGCTCGAGACGGCGATCGGCCTGCGACCCGTGATGCATGTCAACGGCACGGACTACCCGACCCCGGATGGCACCTGCATTCGCGACTACGTGCATGTCGACGACCTGGCGGCGGCGCATGTGCTGGCCCTGCATCATCTCGTGCAGGGCGGCGACTCGCTGATCGCCAATTGCGGCTACGGCCGTGGCTTCAGCGTTCGCGAGGTGCTGGATGCGGTGCGTCGAGTGACCGGCATCGACATCGCCGTGCAGAGCGGGCCGCGCCGGCCGGGCGACCCGGCGGTGCTGGTGGCGGACAACCAGCGGATTCGCCGGACCCTCGGCTGGCAGCCGGCAGGCGACAGCCTCGACGCCATCGTCGGCTCGGCCTGGCGGTTCGAGCAGGCCTTGCAGGGGCTGCGCGGCGGCCTTGCTAAAACCGGCTGACGCTCTACCCTTTCAGCGGACTTGCAGAAGTGGCGGCGCGGCGTAAGTTCGCGCTCCGGTTGTAATGCTTGGCCGCAGCTCCGGGCGATCGCCCGGCGCGCGTCGTCGTCTGGAAGCCTGGTCATCCGATCACCCTTCGGTTTCTTCATGCCTTTCCGACGCATCGAGCCCTGGATCGCAGCGCTCCTCGGCGTGCTCGCGCTCATGGCGCTCGCCGGCTCGCCGCTTGCCCAGATGATGCCGGCATCGCCGACGGCCCCGGCAACTGCCGAGACCTCGGTGATCGACGACATCGAGGCGGTGATCCGCACCCTCGAGGACCCGGAGCGCCGGGCCGCGCTGCTCGACCGGCTGCGGGCCGCCCAGGAAAGCGAGCAGGCGCCGCTGGCCAAGCCGCCGGGCGACACCGTGGCGGTCACGGTGGCCGAGGATCTGGCGACCGAGCTGCGGCGGCGCAGCGCCAACCTCGCCGACATCCTGACCGATGCCATCGATTCGACGGAGCAGCTGCCGGCGCTCTACGAATGGGTCGAGGACCAGGTGACCGACCCCGAGCAGCGCACCATCTGGCTCGGTGTCCTCGGTGTCCTCGTGCTGATCATCGCGGTGGGTCTCGCCGCCCGATCGATGGTGCTGCGGCTGCGCCCGGCGCCGGACGCCGAGCATCCGAAGGCCATGCTGTTCGGCCGGTTCGCGATCGAGCTCGTGGCGGCCTTCGTGTTCGCCGGGCTGACACTCGGCATGCTCTGGATCAGCAACTCGGTGGCCGCCGTCTACGAGCTGAACCTGCAGCAGGTGGCCGCGGCGGAGCTCAGCCTCGGCGGCCTGCTCTTCGCCGCCATGCTCTGGGGCGCCAGCGTCCGGCTGCTGTTCGGCGAAGCCGGCATCGGCCTGCATCTCACCTCCGTCGGCGACCAGACTGCCGCCATCTGCCGGCGGAGCCTGCTGGGCATCGGCCGGCTCGGCCTGATCGGCTTCGGCGTGCTCTATGCGTTCCTGGTGCTGGGGCTGCCGGCACCCCTCTTCACCTTCCTGGTCCATCTCCTCTATCTGGCGGTCGCCGGCATCGCGATCGTGCTCATCATCCGGGTGCAGGGGCCGGTCGAGGCGGCCATCCGCAACTGGACCGAGAACAGCCAGAGCCCGGTGGTCCGGCTCATTCCCGGCGGCTTCCTCGCGCGCACCTGGTCCTATTTCGCCATCGGCCTCGTGCTGCTGCATTATCTGGTCTGGGCGCTCAAGGTGCCGAACGGCATCATCTTCCTCAGCCGGGCGACGGTCTCGACCTTCGCCGTGCTGGTCGTGGCGCGGCTGGCGACGCTGGGCATCAAGCGCCTGCTGCCGGATGGCTCGCCGGCGGTCGCCGAGGGCGAGGAAGCCCTGCCGGGCGTGCAGGAGCGGGCCGATCGCTATGCCGCCCCGGTGCGCCTCCTGTTGCGTGGCGCCGTCGTCCTCCTGACCATCGTCGCCATCCTTTCCGTCTGGAACACCGGCGTCCTCGACTGGCTGAGCTCGCCGACCGGCCGGGACTTCCTCGCTCTCGTCGGCACCCTCGTGCTGATCATCGCCCTCACCATCGCGGCCTTCGAGCTGACCGGCTATCTCGCCGACCGGTTCGCCAATGCCAAGAATCAGGCCGGCAAGCCGCGGCACAGCAACCGCTCCCGCACGCTGGCCAGCATCCTCAAGAACGTCGCCTTTTTCTTCTTCGGCATGGCCGGCCTCTTCACGGCCCTGCGGCATCTCGGCGTGGAGCCGGCGCCGCTGCTCGCCGGTGCCGGCGTCGTCGGCCTCGCCATCGGCTTCGGCTCGCAGGCGCTGGTCAAGGACCTGATCACCGGCCTCTTCATCCTGCTCGGCGACACGATCCGGGTGGGCGACGTGATCGACATCGCCGGCAAGGCCGGGGTGGTCGAGAGCATGTCGATGCGGACCATCACCCTGCGCAGCTACGACGGCAACACCCACACGATCCCCTATGGCTCGATCGACGTGGTCACCAACATGACCAAGGAGTTCTCCTTCGCCGTCATGGATGTCGGCGTGGCCTATCGCGAGAACACCGACGAGGTGATCCGGGTGCTGCGCGAGATCGACGACCGGATGCGCAAGGAATGGCCCTATCGGCGGATCATCGTGGAGCCGCTCGACATTGCCGGGATCGACGCGCTCGGCGACTCCGCGGTCGTCATCCGCATGCGCTCGAAGACCCGGCCGGGCGAGCAGTGGGGCATCAGGCGCGAGTTCCTCAGGCGCATCAAGCTGCGCTTCGACGAGCTCGGCATCGAGATCCCGTTCCCGCACCAGACCATCTATTTCGGTGCCGGCAAGGACGGCCAGGCACCGCCCTTGTTCATCGAGCGGGTGCACCGCGACCTCAGGGCCGAGGAGGCCACGGAGGAACCGCCAGCGGATGGCGACGCCGGGAGCCCGGCAACGCCGGAAGCGACGGCCGCGGCCCGCCCGCCCCTGAGCATCGCGGCGGAAACCGACCAGCGACGACGCGGCGGCAAGTGATGGCAGCGCCGATCGGGTCCCTGGCCCGGGGTGCAATGCGGGGCCGCCGGGCTGGCGCCGCCTGCCGGCGGCTCCTGGCGCTGATCGTGGTCTCGACGCTCGCCGCCTGCGGCGCCGGCAACGGTGGCGGGCTCGGCGAGGACGAGAGCCAGAGCGGGCCACGCATCGCCTACGACGTCCGCTTCGAGGGGCCGGCCGACAGCGCGCTCACCGGGGAGCTCCGCGCCGCGTCGGCGGCCGCCCAGGAAACCGGCCGGCCACCGCCGAGCCTCGCGATCCTGCGCAACCGCGCCCGCGGCGACGTGCCGAGGCTCGAGTCGACGCTCCGCTCGGAAGGCTATTACGAGGGTTCGGTCAGCTTCCACATCGACGAGGATCCGTCACCGCCGACGCTGGCGACGGGTGTCGGCATGGTCGATCAGGCCCTGGGGTCGGTCGGGACGCATGTCGTCTTCGATGTCGCGCCCGGCCCCCAGTATCGTTTCCTCAATCGCCGCATCGAGGTCATCGGCGATCCGCATGGCTATGTGACACCGTCGTTCGGCAAGCTCGGTCTGCAGGAGGGCGAGCCTGCCCGGGCCGATGCCGTGATCGCGGCGGAGTCCGCGCTCCTGCGCAATGCCCGGGTGCAGGGGCACGCCATGGCCCGGGTCGGCGACCGGCGTTCGATCATCGATCCGGAGAACCGGACGATGGATATCGATCTCGCGATCGAGCCCGGCCGCGTCTTCCAGTTCGCCATGCCGGTGGTGTACGGCCAGACCACCATCGACGACGACTTCCTCGAGCAGCGGACCAAGATCGAGCCGGGGCGGCGCTACGATCCGGCCGATGTCGAGCGCGCCCAGCAGCGGCTCATCGACACGAACCTCTTTGCCGCCGTGCGGGTGATCGAGGGGCCGGAGCCCGATGCCGACGGCAACTGGCCGGTCAGCTTCGAGGTCACTGAGCGCAAGCCCCGGACCATCGGCGCCGGCGTCGGCTATGTCAGTGACGAGGGCCCGAACGTCCGCGCCTTCTGGGAGCATCGCAATATCTTCGGCGCCGCCGAGCTGCTGCGGATCGAGGCGGAGGTCGGCCAGTCGGTGCAGGAGGTGAAGGGGCAGTTGCGCAAGCCCGACATCTTCATGCCGGATCTCGATCTGCTCGCCGGCGGCTCGCTCGGCCATGAGGACACCGATGCCTACGAGAGCACCTCGATCCAGGCCTCGCTCGGCGTCGAGCGGCATTTCAACAGGCGCCTGAGCGGCACGGTCGGCATCGCCTACCGGCTCGCCGACGTGACGGATGAAGACAACGAGGAGGAGCGTTTCGCCCTGCTCTCGCTCCCGGCCGGGCTGCGCTACGATCGCAGCGACAGCCTGCTGGACCCGTCGACCGGCTATCGCCTTGTCGTGGAAGGCACGCCCTACTGGGACACGCTCAACACCGAGACGCAGTTCTTCAAGAGCCAGCTCACCGGCACGCGCTATTTTCGCGTCATCAGCGACCCACGGGTGGTGCTGGCGTTCCGCGGGATCGCCGGCTCCATTGCCGGCGCCAGTATCAACGACATTCCGGCCGACGAGCGCTTCTATGCCGGCGGCGGCGGCACCGTGCGCGGCATCCCTTTCCAGCGGGCCGGCCCGCTCGAAGACGGGGAGCCGACCGGCGGCCGCTCGCTGCTCGCGGCCAATGCGGAGGCGCGCTATCGGATGGTCGGCAATCTCGAGGGTGTCGTCTTCCTCGACGGCGGCAGCGCCTTCGAGACGCAGACGCCGGAGTTCGGCGAGGGCTGGCGGTTCGGCACGGGTGCGGGGGTGCGCTATATCTCCCCCGTCGGCCCCATTCGCGCCGATGTCGGCGTGCCCATCGACCGGCGCAAGGGCATCGACGATGCCTGGCAGCTCTACATCTCCATCGGCCAGGCGTTCTAGCAGATACCCGGTCAGCATGCCGCTGGTCCGGGTCTCGGGCGGGCATGGCGGCGGGTCGTGCGGCGTGCCATATGAGTGGCAATCCGGCGGCACCCGCACCAGATCATGACCATGCTCCGCAAGTTCCTGCTCACGCTTCTCGGCATCGTCCTCGGCACCGTCGTGCTGTTCGGCGCGGCGCTGGCGCTCGCCCAGACGCGTGTCGCCAAGGACCA
>JAUIID010000199.1 GCA_030431615.1 Alphaproteobacteria bacterium | reverse complement strand
CAGGCGCTCCTCTGCCCCCCAGGGCAGCGCCACGACGACCTGGTCGATGCGGTGCTGGCGGGCGAAGACGAGGAGGTCGTCGATCGTCCCCAGCACCGGATAGCCCGCGATATAGTCCGGGATGCGGTCGCGCCGGTCGTCGAAGAGGCCGATGATGTTGACGTGTCGCTGCTGGCGGCGGAGATGCTCGATGAAGCGGCGCCCGTGCTCGCCGGCGCCGATGACGGCGATGTTGCGGGTCAGCCGGCCGGCCCTCGCCCAGCGCAGGAGCTGCATCCGGGTGAGGCAGCGCAGGCCGAAGAGCCCGACGAAGCCGGTGAGCAGCCAGAGGGCGACCCAGCCGCGCGAGACCGTGTCGAGCAGGCCGGCGGCGAAGCCCAGGAGCAGGAGCAGGCCGAGCACGAGGGGCCAGGCGAGGAGCAGGCGGCGCGCCTGCTCGGCGAGCTGCGTCAGGTGCTGGAACTGGTAGAGGCCGGCGAGCTGGAAGGCGTTGAGCGAGACCAGGGCGCCGAGCGCCAGGCTGTAGATGGTGAACGTGTCGATCTCGAAGGTGCCGAAGCGGAAGACGAAGGCGCCGAGGCCGCTGAGCAGCACGAGCAGCACGTCGCCGACCCGCAGCATGCCGGTCACCACGCTGGGCGCCAGCCAGTCGGCGCGTCGCTCGATCTTCGGGCGGCGTACGTCCTTGTCGTGGTCGAGAGTCAGTTGCACGAGATTCTGCCGCTTCATTCCGGCCGACTGCCGTCAGGTCGGGCCCGACGTCCGTGGCCCCTGACGCTCTTCTTGCCACGCAATCCTTAATCGGGCGTTAAGCTGTCCACCCGGAATGTATCACCTAAAGGTAGAATTATCTCTAATAATTTCACGTTATACGGGAGTTCGCCGGAGCAGCAGGCCCAGCATCGGCTGGTCGAAGCGCCGGCTGCCGTCCGCCTGCGGCCGGCCGAGCCTCGTGAAGCGCTCGGTGATCGCCGGCAGCGCCTGCCCGGCAGCCGCAGCACGACCCGCATCGGCGCGGGTGAAGGCGCCGACGACGGCGGCCACGTCGGGGTAGGCGAGCTCCGTCAGGTACGCGACCCGCATGGCCGGCACGAGCAGGCCAGGGGGTGCGGCATCGATGGCGGCGAGGGCCGCCGCCCGCACCTCGGTCTCGTCGTCGAGCGGCCTGAGGAGCTCGAAATAGCTGCCTTGGGCGAGGGGCTCGATGACTAGGAGATCGCCGCCCGGCCGGAGCACGCGCGCCGCCTCGACGAGGGCCGCACCCTGTGCAGCTGGCTCGACATGGTGCAGGCTGTTGAAGAAGAGAGCCGCATCCACGCTGGCATCGGCAAGCGGCAGCGCCTCTGCCCGACCGGCGATCCAGCACTCGTTCCGGCGCTCTCCCGGGCCGGCGGACGCGCGGGCGAGGGCGGCGCGCAGCAGTCTGACGTTCGGCTCGATGCCGATCGCCCGGGCACCCTCGCGGCAAAGCCAGGCGACGAGGGCGCCGTTGCCGCTGCCGATGTCGAGGACAAGGCGCCCTGGGGGCCGGAGCGTCTCGCGGATGACCTCCTTCGTCCCCCGGCGGTCCGCGGCTTGGGATGTGCCCGCCATCTTGCTATGCTCGGCGCCCATTCCTGCCCTCGATCCCGGAGACCCGCACCGTGCGCGGCACCATTCTCGTCATCGTCGTGCTCCTCGGCCTGCTCGGCTTCGCCAGCTGGCTGGCTTACGACACCTGGCAGGACCTGAGCGAGACCGAAATCGGTTTTCACGGGATGGTGGCCCTCGGCGCCGGCGTCGGGCTCACCTTGCTGCTCGGGGTGGGGCTGATGAGCCTCGTCTATTTCAGCCACCGGCGCGGCTACGACGACGAGGCCGGGCGCGACTGAGGGGGCGGCACCGGGCCGCTGGCGCCGGTGCGCAGGAAGTCCCGGAGGATCTTCGGCACGGTCGAGGGCGGTGCTTCTGGCGGCGGTCCCGGGTCATCGAGCGCTGCCCGGATGACGCCCGCAAGCCCGGCCGGATCGGCACAGACGCGGAGCGGCAGGAGCGCTGCCAGGCGCTCGGCGAAGCGGCGCTGGTCGTTGGCCGGATGGTGCCGGCTGATGGTGCCCTGACGCGGCACCAGGACGATGCGGCAGCGAGCGCGGAGCGCGTCGCCGATCAGGCCCATCCCGGCATGGCAGACGACGACCTCGCTCTGGCGCAGCCGTTCCGCAAGCGCGTCGGGTGCGAGGAAGCGCGCATGGGCCAGATGGCGGGGCACCACCCGCGAATGGCCGATCTGGGCGAAGCCCTCGATGCCGAGCGCTGAAGCGGCACGGTCGGCGCCGGCCACCAGCTCGTCGAAGCCGTGCGCAAAGGTGCCGACGCCGACGAAGATCAAAGGAGCAGGCCCTCGGCGAGGACGGCCCGGGGGAAGCGGCGCAGGCGGTCCGGCCACTGCACGACGAAGAGATCGGCGAAGGGGTAGATGAGGCGGCCGGCGAGGGTGGGCTCGCTGCTGCCGGCGGTCTCGATGAAGATCACCCGGGCACCGGTGCACTTCGCCAGCAGCAGGAGCGGGACGGCGACGTCGGCGCCGGTCGAGATGACGAGGGCCGGCCGCTCGCGGCGGAGGATGGCGAGGCTCTGCCAGGCATTCACGAGCGTGCGGCCGGGCGAGCGGCGCGGGTGGCGGACGAAATGGCGGCGGTGCCCCGGCTCGAGCGGCGGCGGCTTGCGGCCGTCGTCGAAGGTGACGTGGCAGGCATCGAGCAGGCGGATGCCGGCGAGGGCGCGATCAAGCTCCGCCTTGTGGCCGCCCGGCGAGTAGGCGAGGCAGACGCGGCGCGGCTCGACATGGGCCGCCTCGGAAGGCGGCCCGTTCACGGCACCTGGACCAGCTCGCGATTGGCGAAGCCGCGGCAGAGGCGCGCCTGCCGGTCGAGGACGAGCGCCAGGGGCTCCGTCTGCTCGAAGCGGCGGAGCTGTGCCGGATGGTCGTAGGCATAGAGGTCGAGCGGCAGGCCGACGCAGCAGGCCCAGGCGCGCAGCTCCAGAAGCAGGAGGTTGGTGCGCAGCCAGCCATCCCAGCCGGGCGGGAAGATCAGCCGGAGATCGATGTCCGAGCGTGCGCCGGGGAGCGAGCGCAGGCGCGCCGCCGAGCCGATCAGCACCGCCTCCTGCAGCCATGCGCTGCGGCGCACGCGGCGGATGAGGGCCCGGGTCCGGGTCGCGAGCACGACCGGATCCCGGCGATAGGCCGGGCAGTAGCGCAGGCAGACCCAGAGCTGTCCGTTCAACGTGAAGTTGATCGAGTGGGCGAGGCCGAGAGCCAGGCACAGCACCGCCTCGGGCGGTGCCCCGGGAGCCGGGCCGAAGAGCAGCGAGCCGGTGATCGCGGCGGTGAGTGCCACGAGCAGCAGCAGGCGGAAGCTCAATTCCTTGGGGTCCATCCCGCGCATCCCCTGGGCCACCCAGTTGACCGCGAGGATCACGAGGCAGCTGTGCGTGGCGAACCAGGGCTCGGTCGAGCTCGCGCGGAAGCGGAAGGTCTTGGCTTTGGGTTGCATCGGCAGGTTGCATCAACCGTGGGTGAGTCGGTAGAACATCAACTTATAATTGAAATCTCCCATGGAGGACAAGATGCGCGTTGGCCGGTCGGGAGGGGCGGCGGGCGGTGCCCTTCGATTGGCCTTCCTCGCGACGCTGGTCATGCCGGCGCTCTCCGCCTCGACCATCGCCGCTCTCGGCTTCGCCGATTTGCGCATCGTCGTCTTCGTCGGCCTGTTTGCGCTCCTGGCCTTGGGTGCGATGCTGCGGCGGCCCGTTCTCGACCGGCGCCAGCGGACAGCGCCGCTGGTAGCACTCTGGCTGGTCGGGCTGATCGCGGCGGTGCACCTGGGAAATGCCGGCGAGCTGCTCGACTACCGGATCGTGCTGCCGATCCTGGCGCTCCTGGTGGCACCCAACCTGCGGGCGGCGCTCGGTGAGCTCGCGATCGTGCGGGTCGTGCTGCTGGCGGGCGGGCTCTATGTGCTGGCGACGGCGGCCGGGGCCGTGCTGGTGCCGTCGGCCGCCACGCTCCGCAATGTCGCCGAGCATGTCCGCATCGATGTCACGGGCTCGGTCGTGCTGCATGCGAGCCTCTGCACGATCATCGCCGTCGTGGCGCTGGCCGGCTGTGCCGCCGGCGGGCGAGGGATGCGGCGGCTCCTGCTTGCCCTCGTGGTGGTCGTCGCCGCTTGCATGGTGCTGCTCACGGGCACGCGCACCGCGCTGGCCACGCTCATCATCCTGGCGGTGCTCGCAACGATGTCCGGCACCTGGCGACCGCTGGCGCGGCCCCGCACGCTCACCCTCGGCCTCGCCGCGGTGGGCGGGGTGGCACTGCTCTCGGCGCTCGTCGGCGACACGCTCTGGACACGGCTGGTGGAGCTCGACCGGGCCGACTACTCCTCCGGCCGCTGGCCGTCGATCCTGCACTGGCTGGCGCTGAGCGGCGGTGCGCCCTTCGGCCTCGGCATGGGCACCATCCGTGTCACGCTCGCCGCCGGCCGGCCGTTCATCGGCGACGGGCAGCTGCTCGAATGGCCGCATAACGAGCTTGTCCGCTTCTATGTCGAGGCCGGGGTGCCGGGGGTGATGCTGGTGCTGCTGCTGCTGGGCGAGGTGACCCGCCTCGCCGTGCGGCAGGCGCGGGTGACCGGCGATTCCGCCGAGCGGGCGCTGGTCCTCGTGATCGCCGCCGACCTCTGGGCGCAATGCCTGTTCCAGAACTACTTCAACGGGGTCTACCAGGCGACCGTGCTGGTGCTGCTGGTCGGCGTCCTGGCGGCGGGCGGTGAGGCGCGCATGGCCGAGCCGGGGTGCGCGGAGCAGCGCTAGCTGTCATTTCCAAGGAAGTTGTCCTTGGGCAAGCAGTTGACGAGTGGTTATCCGCCGAGAGCGGCATGCGGTTTGACCCTGGCGACGCTCGGCCTCGTGCGGCTGCCCTCCGGGCCGGTAGAGATCCTGATCGCGCTCAGCATCGTCCTGGTCGCCGTCGAGGCGGTGCGGCGCGAGCGGCGCGGGACCAGCGTCGCGATCCGCTGGCCCTGGATCGTCGCCTTCGGCCTGCTGCACGGTTTCGGCTTCGCCGGGGCACTGCGCGAGCTGGGCCTGCCGCCGGGCGATATTCCGCTGGCGCTGCTGACGTTCAATATCGGCGTCGAGATCGGGCAGCTTGCCTTCGTCGGCGCCGTACTCCTCGCCGTCCGTATCTTGCGGGCGCTGGTGCCGATTCACCGCCAGGCGGTCATTGCCTCCGCCTATGTCATCGGTACGATCGGGGCGTTCTGGAGCGCGGAACGGATCGGCGGTACCTTCTTCTGAGCTCGGAAGGGCCGAAGGTCACCGTGCGCCGGGCGGGCACCGAGGAGGGAACGCAGCGATGGGCGGATTCGACGAAGGCATCGGCGGCATGGCAGTGGAGCGTCGCTGATGGAGTTCGATCCGGTCTTTCTCTCGCGCGTCCAGTTCGGGTTCGTAATCACCTTCCACATCATCTTTCCGGCCTTCACAATCGGGCTGGCGGCCTGGCTCGCGACCATCGAGACGCTGCGCGTGATCACCGGCAACGCGATCTATCGGCGGGTGTTCGATTTCTGGCTCAAGGTGTTCGCCGTCTCGTTCGGCATGGGCGTGGTCTCGGGCATCGTCATGGCGTTCCAGTTCGGCACCAACTGGTCCGTGCTGGCCGAGCGCACCGGGTCGATCCAGGGGCCGCTGCTCGGCTACGAGACCTTCACGGCGTTCCTGCTGGAAGCCAGCTTCTTCGGCGTCATGCTGCTCGGCCGCAAGCGGGTGGCCCCCTGGTTCTACGCCTTCTCCTGCTGGATGGTGGCGCTCGGCACCATGGCCTCGTCCTTCTGGATCCTCGCCAACAACAGCTGGATGCAGGTGCCGGTCGGCCATGACGTGATCGACGGGCTGATCGTGCCGACCGACTGGGCGGCCATCGTCTTCGGGGATGTGCAGATGGTGCGCTGGCCGCACATGCTGCTGGGCGCCTTCCTGACGACGGGCATGAGCATCATCGCGACGGGCGCTTGGTACGTGCTGCGCGACATCCATCGGGCCGAGGCACGGGTGATGCTGAACTGGGGGCTTGGCCTCGTGGCGGTGCTGATCCCGGTGCAGCTCTATTTCGGCCATCTCGCCGGCCTCTACGTGCTCGAGCACCAGCCGGTGAAGTTCGCGGCGATCGAGGCGCGCTGGCAGAGCGAGGAGCCGGCGAGCGAGGTGCTGATCGCCTGGCCGGACGAGGCGACGCGCACCAACTGGTGGGCGATCGAGGTGCCCCGGCTCGGCAGCTTCATCGCCTCCGGCGACTGGACCTCGAAGGAAGCCGGACTCGAGGACTTCCCGCCCGAGGACTGGCCGCCCGTGGCGATCCCCTTCTTCACCTTCAGGATCATGGTCGGCATGGGGCTCCTGATGCTGGCCATCGCCTGGCTCGGCAACCTCCTGCGCTTCACCGGGCATCTCGAGATCTCGCACTGGTTCCTCTGGCCGGCCTTCCTCTCCTTTCCGAGCGGCTTCGTCGCCGTGATCGCCGGCTGGTACACGGCCGAGATCGGCCGCCAGCCCTGGGTCGTCTACGGCATCCTGCGAACCGAGGACGCGGTGACGCCGACCCTGACCACGAACGACGTGCTGGTCAGCCTCGTGGCCTATGTCGTGGTCTACGCGATCATCTACGGCTTCGGGCTCTACTATATCTACCGGCTGCTCCGGGAGGGGCCGGCGCCGGTTCCCGAACCCGCCTTGGCGACGGCGCAGCGGCCGATGGCGTTCGCCGGCGAGAACCCGGCCGGCGAGGAGTACTGAGCCGATGGATGCAGAATCGCTCGCCTATTTCTGGGCTGCCCTGATCGCCTTCTCGATCGTGGTCTATGTCATCCTCGACGGTTTCGACCTCGGCGTCGGCATCCTCTTCGGCCTGACCCCCGACGAGGACCACCGGTCGCCGATGATGCATGCCATCGCCCCTTTCTGGGACGGCAACGAGACCTGGCTGATCCTGATCGCGGCCAGCCTCTTCGGCGCCTTTCCGGTCGTCTACGCCATCTTCCTCTCGGCCTTCTACCTGCCGGCGCTGCTGCTGCTGATCGGGCTGATCTTCCGCGGCGTGGCGTTCGAGTTCCGCGAGCGATCCGAGCGGATGCGCCCGGTCTGGGACATCGGCTTCTGGCTGGGTTCCACCGTGGTGGCCTTCGTCCAGGGGGCGGCGATCGGGGCGATGATCCGGGAGCTGCCGGTGGTGGACCGCCAGTTCGCCGGCGATTCCTGGAGTTGGTTCTCGCCCTTCGCGATCCTTTGCGGCTTCGGCCTGGTCTGCGGCTATGCTCTCCTGGGCGCCGGCTGGCTGGTCCACAAGACCGACGGCCGGGTCAGGGAATGGGCCTATCGCCGGATTCCCTGGCTCGTGCTCGGCACCATCCTCTTCATGGTCGGCGCCTTCGTCGTGACGCTCGACACCCACCTGCGCGTGGCCGATCTCTGGGCCGAGCGGCACTGGCTCTGGCTTTTCCCGATCCTCGGCGTGCTCGCTGTCGGCGGCATCCTCGCCGGCGTGCGTCTCCGCCGCGACGAGCTGCCCTTCCGTGCCACGGTGGCCCTCTTCCTGATCGCCTTCGCCAGCCTCGCCTGCAGCTTCTGGCCCTGGATGATCCCCTACTCGGTGACCGTGCTGGATGCAGCGGCCCCGGTCCAGTCCCTGACCTTCCTCTTCTACGGCGCCGGACTGGTCGTCTTCCCCATCGTCCTCGCCTACACGATCGGCGTCTATGCGATCTTCCGCGGCAAGCTGCACGACGGCTACGACTGAGCGGCTGCGGCCCCGAGACCATTGACCTCGATGGCGCAGCGTGATTGTCACGATAAGCAACGACACAACACATGCAGGGAGCATGGATGATGGCGACGAATCTCCAGACACTCGGAATCGCGGCAGCGCTGGCGATGGCGCTCACGGCGACGGCGCAGGCGCAGACGACGCTGCGTGCCTCGCACCAGTGGCCGGGCGGCAAGGGCGATATCCGTGACGAGATGGTGCAGATCATCAAGCGCGAGGTGGAGGCAGCGGACGTCGGGCTCGAGGTCCAGGTCTTCCCCGGCGCCTCGCTCTTCAAGGCGACCGAGCAGTGGGGGGCGCTGACCAGCGGCCAGCTCGACCTCTCGGCCTTCCCGCTCGACTACGCCTCGGGCCGGGTGCCGCAGTTCTCGGCAACGCTGATGCCGGGCCTCGTGCGCAATCACGAGCGCGCCCAGCGGCTCAACGATTCGCCCTTCATGGACGAGATCAAGCGGCTGGTTGAGGAGAACCGGGTGGTGGTGATCGCCGATGCCTGGCTGGCCGGCGGCTTCGCCTCGAAGCAGGACTGCATCACCGGGCCCGACAGCATCGCGGGCCAGGTGACGCGGGCGGCGGGGCCGGCCTTCGAGCAGATGCTGGCCGCGGCCGGCGCCTCGATCGCCTCCATGCCGTCCTCGGAGGTCTATACCGGCATGCAGACCGGCGTCCTCGACGCCGCGAACACCTCGTCCGGCTCGTTCATCTCCTATCGCCTCTACGAGCAGGTGAAGTGCCTGACCGCCCCGGGCGAGAACGCGCTCTGGTTCATGTACGAGCCGATCCTCATGTCGCAGCGGAGCTGGGACAACCTGAGCGAGGAGCAGCAGGCTGCGCTCCTGGCCGCGGGCGAGGTGGCGGAGGGCTACTTCTTCGAGGAGGCGAAGAAGGTCGATCAGGAGATGATCGACGTCTACAAGCAGGCCGGGGTCGAGGTGGTCGAGATGTCGCCCGACGACTACGACGCCTGGCTCGCTTTGGCCCAGGACAGCTCCTACAAGGACTTCGCCGCCAACGTGCCGGGCGGTGCCGAGCTGATCCAGCTCGCTCTCGACGTCGAGTAGACCCTACAGCGAAGCACGCCGGCCGCGGGCGGCCCCGGCCGGAAGGCGGGGTGCCGCTCCGGCCGGTCCCGATCGGGACCGACCTGCCATGCGGCTCTACATCACGACCGTCACCGCCCTCTCGCGGGCCGGCGGCGTGCTCGCCATGCTGCTCCTCGCGGCGGCGGTGCTCGTCACCTGCCAGATGATCTTCGTCCGCTACCTGCTCGGCGGCTCGACCATCTGGCAGACCGAGTTCGTCATCTACGCCATCGTCGCCGCGACCTTCATCGGCTCGCCGGCCGTGCTGATCGACCGGGGCCATGTCGGGGTCGACCTCCTGCCCAAGGCCCTGGCCGACGCCGGGCGGCGCTGGCTCGAGATTATCGGTGCCATGGCCGGGCTGGCCTTCTGCCTGCTGCTCGCCTGGTCCGGCTTCATCTACTTCTACGAGGCGCTGACCCGCGGCTGGCGGACCGCCACGGTCTGGCAGCTGCCGCTCTGGATCCCGCTCTTTCCCCTGCCGCTCGGCATCGGCCTCCTTGCACTGCAATACGTGGCGGAGATGCTGAAGCTCAGGGACGGCGGCACGCTGCTCGCCGGCGAGGCGACGCATTTCGAGGAGCTCGAGTGATGGGGCCCTTCGCCTCGGGCTCGCTCCTGCTGCTCGGCCTGCTCGTCTTGCTCGCAACCGGCATGCCGATCGCCTTCGCGCTCGGGCTCGTTTCGATCGTGGCCCTCATCCTCTCCGGCGGCTTCGGCGTCATGGAGATCATCGGCGAGACCTTCTTCGGCGGCCTCGCCAGCTTCAGCCTCGTCGCCATTCCGATGTTCATCCTGATGGGCTCGGCCGTCGCCTCCAGCCCGGCAGGGCGCGACCTTTACGAGGCGCTCGATCGCTGGCTCAACCGGGTCCCGGGCGGGCTGGTGCTCTCCAATATCGGCGCCTGCTCGATCTTCTCCGCCCTTTCCGGCTCGAGCCCGGCGACCTGTGCCGCCATCGGCAAGATGGGCATCCCGGCGATGGTCGAGCGGGGCTATCCCGCAAGCATCGCCACGGGCTCGATCGCCGCCGGCGGCACGCTCGGCATCCTGATCCCGCCGTCGGTCACGATGATCGTCTACGGCATCTCGACCGAGACCTCGATCGGCCGCCTCTTCCTCGCCGGGGTCCTGCCGGGGCTGATGCTGACGGCCCTCTTCATGATCTGGACGATCATCTCCTGCCGGCTCGCTGGCTACAGCTTCGAGGCGATGGCCCGGCGCTTCACGCTGAAGGAGAAGCTGGAGGCGCTGCCGCGGGTGCTGCCCTTCCTCTCGATCGTCGTGGCCATCCTCTACGTGCTCTATGGCGGCGTCGCGACGCCGTCGGAGGCGGCGGGTGCGGGAGCGCTCTTCTGCATCGTGCTGGCGGTGGTCATCTACC
>JAUIID010000198.1 GCA_030431615.1 Alphaproteobacteria bacterium | reverse complement strand
CGACTCGAGCAGCTTGCCGACGATGACGGCGCCGTCGACGCCGGCGTTCTCGGCGATCTGCTTGGCCGGGGCCTGGATCGCCTTGCGGACGATGTCGACGCCGAACTGCATGTCGGCATTGTCGGCCTTGAGCTCCTTCAGGGCCTTGATCGCCTGCAGCAGCGCCACGCCGCCACCAGGGACGATGCCTTCCTCGACCGCGGCGCGGGTCGCGTTCATCGCGTCGTCGACGCGATCCTTGCGCTCCTTCACCTCGATCTCGGTGGCCCCGCCGACGCGGATGACGGCAACGCCGCCAGCCAGCTTGGCAAGCCGCTCCTGCAGCTTCTCACGGTCGTAGTCCGAGGTGGTGTCCTCGATCTGCGCCTTGATCTGGGCGATGCGGCCGGAGATGTCCTCCTTGCCACCGGCGCCGTCGACGATGGTGGTGTCTTCCTTGTTGATCACCACGCGCTTGGCATGGCCGAGCATGTCGAGGGTGACATTCTCGAGCTTGATGCCGAGGTCCTCGCTGATCACCTGGCCGGAGGTCAGGATGGCGATGTCCTCGAGCATGGCCTTGCGCCGGTCACCGAAGCCGGGCGCCTTGACGGCGGCGACCTTGAGACCACCACGCAGCTTGTTGACGACGAGGGTGGCGAGCGCCTCGCCTTCGATGTCCTCGGCGATGATCAGGAGCGGCTTGGCGCTCTGGACGACCGCCTCGAGCACCGGCAGCAGGGTCTGCAGGTTCGAGAGCTTCTTCTCGTGGATCAGGATGTACGGATCCTCGAGGACCGCGCGCATCTTCTCGCTGTCGGTGATGAAGTACGGCGAGAGATAGCCGCGGTCGAACTGCATGCCCTCGACGACGTCGAGCTCGGTCTCGAGGCTCTTCGCCTCCTCGACCGTGATCACGCCCTCGTTGCCGACCTTCTGCATCGCCTCGGCGAGCATCTTGCCGATCTCGCGATCGCCATTGGCCGAGATGGTGCCGACCTGCTCGACCTGATCGCTGGTCGAGACCTTGATGGAACGGCCCTCGAGGTCCTTCACCACGGCGGCGACGGCGAGGTCGATGCCACGGCGCAGGTCCATCGGGTTGATGCCGGCGGCGACGGCCTTGTTGCCCTCGCGCAGGATGGCGGTGGCGAGCAGGGTCGCGGTCGTGGTGCCGTCACCGGCGATGTCGTTGGTCTTCGAGGCCACCTCGCGCACCATCTGCGCGCCCATGTTCTCGAACTTGTCGGTGAGCTCGATCTCCTTGGCGACGGTGACGCCGTCCTTGGTGATCCGGGGAGCGCCGAAGCTCTTGTCGAGAATGACGTTGCGACCCTTCGGGCCGAGCGTCACCTTGACGGCGTTGTTGAGGATGTCGACGCCGCGCATCAGGCGGGCGCGGGCATCCGTGTCGAACTTAACTTCTTTTGCAGCCATTGGTCCCTCGATTTAGCTGGAGCGTTGATCGTGACGGGTTCAAGCGGCCTTCTTGGCCGCGACTCCGCCCTCGACGATGCCCATGATGTCGCTTTCCTTCATGATCAACAGCTCCTCACCGTCGATCTTGACCTCGGTGCCGGACCACTTGCCGAACAGCACGCGGTCACCCGCCTTGACGTCGAGCGGGGTGAGCTCACCCTTCTCGTTCCGCGCGCCGGGGCCGACGGCGA
Organism: Alphaproteobacteria bacterium; assembly: GCA_030431615.1. GTDB lineage: Bacteria > Pseudomonadota > Alphaproteobacteria > Geminicoccales > Geminicoccaceae > SLRI01. The sequence continues at coordinate 8,694 of JAUIID010000198.1, read as the reverse complement.
GGATCTCGCCCTGCATCGGCTTTTCCTTGGCGGTGTCGGGAATGATGATCCCGCCGGCGGTCTTCTGCTCCTCCTCGAGGCGCCGCACCACGACTCGGTCGTGCAAAGGCCTGAACTTCATTGTCGTCTGACTCCCGATGGTCGGATCTGTTGTTAGCACTCGCACCTGACGAGTGCCAAACCTGCGATCGGAAGGTAAGAAGTGCCGAACCGCGTGCAAGGGGGGTCGATGCAATTTTGTCAGCAGCCACCGCGGCCTGCTGCTAACATACTGATTTTGCGCCCTTAAATAGGCCTGCAGCCCCTTGACGGAAAGAATTCCAGCCTACCAAATGGCCGGGCCTGCTACGTCAACAGGGATCGGTCCATATGCGGAACGGACAGTCGCCTCTCGAATTGCAGCTCAACGGCTATCGCCTGACGACAGCCGAGATCATCTACCACCTGCCGGACCACCCCGGCATCCTCCAGTCCTTCATCTGGCAGCATTACGATATCGCGCCGAAATACCCGGAGCTGCACAAGTTCCTCGATTTCTGGGTCGGCAACATCGAGGGTCGGCTGCACACCGTGAATGTCGGCCGCAAGAAGCTCATCGGCCCGGCCCGCTGCGGCTACGCGCAGGTGGAATACCGCCTGCACTGACCGGGCCCGCCGGCCGTCAGACCGGGTGATCCCCCGATCACCCGGCGCGGCGACGCCGGCCGCCTAGTGGACGTCGGCCCAGATGCGCCGCTTGTAGGCGTAGAAGATGATGGCGAGGATCAGGAGGAACAGCATCACCTTGATGCCGGTCCGCTTGCGCTCCTCCATCTTGGGCTCGGCCACCCAGGCGAGGAACTGGGTCACGTCCGCCGCCATCTGCGAGATCGTCGGCTGCGTGCCGTCCTGGTACTCGACCATGCCGTCATAGAGTGGCTGCGCCATGGCGATCTGGTGGCCCGGGAAGTAGGCGTTGTAGTTCATGCCGGGCGGCACCTCGACGCCGGCCGGCGGCTCCTCGTAGCCGACGAGCAGGCTGTAGATGTAGTCCTCGCCCCCGGCCCGCGCCTTGGTGATCAGCGAGAGGTCGGGCGGCAGGGCACCGCCATTGGCGGCCCGGGCCTGCTGCTCGTTGGCGAACGGTGCCGGCTTGTGGTCCGACGGCACCGCCGTCCGCTCGAACATGTCCCCGGCATCGTCGGGCCCGTCCATGACGGTGTACTGGGCGGCGATGGCCACGATCTCGTCCTCGTCGTAGCCGAGCGATTCGAGATTGCGGAACGCCATGTACTCCAGGCTGTGGCAGCCGGCGCAGACGCCGCTGTAGACCTGAAAGCCGCGTTGCAGGGCGTGCCGGTCATAGGTCCCGAAGACGCCCTGCTGCGGCCAGTCGCGGGTCAGGGTCTCGGGCCCCTCGGCGGCGGCGGCACCGGTCACCAGCGCCAGGGCAAGGGCCATACCGCCCAGGGTTTTCTCGAGCATGCGTCGCATCGTCTACTCCGCCGGCTGGGCTGTAGCGGCGCCGGACGCGGGCAGCACCGGCTTGTTGATGCTGTCCGGCAGCGGCAGCGGCCGCTCCAGCTTGCCGAGCAGCGGCATGATGATCAGGAAGTGGGCGAAGTAGTAGATCGTGGCGAGCAGCCCGATGGTCGGCAGCCAGCCCTCCGGCGGGTTGGCGCCGACATAGCCGAGCACGACGCAGTCGGCGAGGAAGACCCAGAAGAGCCACTTGTAGATCGGCCTGAACCGGGCGCTCCGGACCCGCGAGGTGTCGAGCCAGGGCAGGACGAAGAGCACGGCGATGGCACCGAACATCGCGATCACGCCGCCGAGCTTCGCCGGGATGATCCAGAAGATGTCGAAGGTGATGGCGCGCAGGATTGCGTAGAATGGCAGGAAGTACCATTCCGGCACGATATGCGCCGGCGTCACCAGCGGGTTGGCCGGGATGTAGTTGTCGGCGTGGCCGAGCACGTTCGGCGCGAAGAAGACGAAGGCGCCGTAGACCATGAAGAAGACGCAGAGCCCGAACGCATCCTTGATGGTGTAGTAGGGATGGAAGGGGATCTTGTCCTTCTTGGTGATGTCGATGCCGACCGGGTTGTTCGAGCCGAACTGGTGCAGCGCCAGGATGTGGAGGAAGACCACGGCGAAGATCACGAACGGCAAGAGGTAGTGCAGGGCGAAGAACCGGTTGAGGGTCGGGTTGTCGACCGTGAAGCCGCCCCAGAGCCAGGTGACGATGGTCTCGCCGAAGATCGGCACCGCCGAGAAGAGGTTGGTGATGACCTTGGCACCCCAGAAGCTCATCTGCCCCCAGGGCAGCACGTAGCCCATGAAGGCGGTCGCCATCATCAGGAGCAGGATGACGACGCCGAGCATCCAGAGCAGCTCACGCGGCGCCTTGTACGAGCCGTAATAGAGGCCGCGGAACATGTGGATGTAGACGACGATGAAGAACATCGAGGCGCCGTTGGCGTGCGCGTAACGCAGGAGCCAGCCGAAATTCACGTCGCGCATGATGTGCTCGACGCTGGCGAACGCCATGTCGGTGTGCGGCGTGTAGTGCATCGTCAGGAAGAGGCCGGTGAGGATCTGCAGCACGAGCACGATGCCGGCGAGCGAACCGAAGTTCCACCAGTAGTTCAGGTTCTTCGGGGCCGGATAGTCGACGAACTCGGCCTGCGCCCAGCTCAACAGCGGCAGGCGGTCGTCGATCCATCGGGCAATCCCATTCTTGAAGACGGGCTTGGCCGTTTCTGTGCTCATGTTCCGTCCCTGGTGAAAGGGTTGTCTCGACCGTCCGGCCTGCACGTCGCCCGCGACGGGAATGCTGCGGGCATCAGCCGATGAGAATGCTCGTGTCCGACTCGAACGCGTAGGGCGGCACCGGCAGGTTGGTCGGCGCCGGCCCCTGGCGGATGCGGCCGGAAGTGTCGAAGACCGAGCCGTGGCACGGGCAGAACCAGCCGCCATACTCGCCCCGGGGCTCGGTCGGCTTGTTGCCGAGCGGGACGCAGCCCAGGTGGGTGCACACGCCGCTCACCACGAGCCACTCCGGCTTCGTCACGCGCGCCGAATCCGCCTCCGGATCGCGCAGCGTGTCGATGTCGACATCCTCGGCCTCGTCGATCTCGGCGGTGGTCCGGTGCCGGACGAAGACCGGCGAGCCGCGCCACATGACGGTGATCGCCATGCCCTCCTCGATGCCCGAGAGGTCGACGGTCGTCGTCGACAAGGCGAGCACGTCGGCCGAGGGGTTCATGCTGTAGACCAGGGGCCAGACCACAGCGGCGGCGCCAATGCCAAGCCCGGACCAGGCCACGATCCCGAGGAAATCTCGCCGGGTCTCGCCGTCAGCGGTCAGGGTTCCGGTATCTGCCATGGCATCCAAACTTTCCGATCGTTCCACACCGACTGACGGCGCCGTCCCGGGCCGCACCCTCTGCCGGCGCGGGCGCGTCTGCCCCTGCCGCCACCGCGAGGGGCCACCCGGCGGCGAGGATATGAGGGCGCCCCCACACGGCCAAGCGACGGAAGGTCGCATAAACGGCTGTGCAGCGGAGCGCAATGGCGCCATGCTCGCAGGCTCCGATTGAATGCGCAACCGACGCCGTCCGGCGGGTCGATCTGGTGAGCTTCGATGACGGCAGAAACGGTTGCGAGGGCGGGAACTGACGGGGAGGAACCTCTTCGGCTCGCCCTCTTCGAGCCCGACCAGCCCGGCAATTTCGGCGCCATGCTGCGCCTCGGCGCCTGTCTCGGCGTGGCCATCGACGTGATCGAGCCCTGCGGCTTCCCGCTCGACGAGCGGCGCATCCGCCGGGCTGCCATGGACTATGCGACGCAGGTGGCCTGGCGGCGCCATGCCGGTCTCGAGGCGTACCTCGCCGTCGCCGAAGGGGAGGCGCGCCGTCTCGTCCTCTTGAGTGCGAGGGCGTCGACCGCCTATCACGCCTTCACCTATCGACCGGGCGACGTGCTGGTGCTCGGCAGCGAGAGCCGCGGCGCCAGCGCTGCGCTCCGTGCAGCGTGCGACGCTTCGGTGCGGATCCCGATCCGCCCCGGGCTGCGCTCGCTCAACCTAGCCACCGCCGGGGCGATCGGCCTCGCCGAGGCGCTGCGCCAGCTCGGGGCCTGGCCGGGGGACGATGGCCGGGGCGAATGAAAGGGCAGGATTTGACCGCCGAGCGCGAGAAGGAGGCCGCCAAAGCCTGGTTCAAGGGGCTGCGCGACCGGCTGTGCGCCGCGTTCGAGGCGCTCGAGGACGCCTATGCGGGGCCGGACGCCGGCACGCTGGCGCCCGGCCGGTTCACCTTCAAGCCCTGGCCGCGGGAAGGCGGCGGCGGGGGCGTGATGGGCCTGATGAAGGGCCGCGTGTTCGAGAAGGTGGGTGTGAACGTCTCGACCGTCATGGGCGAGTTCGCGCCGCAGTTCGCGGGCCAGATCCCGGGGGCCGCAGAAAACCCGCGCTTCTGGGCGAGCGGGGTCTCGCTCGTGGCGCACCCCAGGAACCCGCACGTGCCGCCGGCGCACATGAACACGCGCCACATCCGCACCACGAAGAGCTGGTTCGGCGGCGGCGCCGACCTCAACCCGATCTATCCCGTCGAGGCCGACACAAGGGATTTCCACGCCGCCCTCGAGGCTGCCTGCGCCGGTCTGGAGGACGACGCCTACGGCCGGTTCAAGGCCTGGGCGGACGAGTATTTCTTCATCCCGCATCGCGGCGAGGCGCGCGGCGTGGGCGGCATCTTCTACGACTACCTGGAAGCGGATTTCGAGCGGCACTTCGCCTTCACGCGCGCGGTCGGCGAGGCCTTTCTCGACATCTATCCGCGGCTCGTCGCCCGGCACATGGACCGGGCCTGGACGGCCGAGGAACGCCAGCACCAGCTCGTCCGCCGCGGCCGCTATGCCGAGTTCAACCTGCTTTACGACCGGGGGACGCAGTTCGGCCTGAAGACCGGCGGCAATCCCGAGGCTATCCTGATGTCCCTGCCACCGATGGCCGCCTGGCCCTGAAGGCCTGTTCGAGAGGAAGCAACCGTGGATTACAAGAAGCTGTCGATCGGCGCCAACCCGCCGCACGAGTTCAACGTCATCGTCGAGGTGCCGCTGCGCGCCGATCCGATCAAGTACGAGCTGGACAAGGAAAGCGGTGCCATCTTCGTCGACCGCTACCTCTATACGACTATGTTCTACCCCTGCAATTACGGGTTCATCCCGCATACCCTGGCCGATGACGGCGACCCGGTCGACGTGATGGTCATCGGCCGCCTGCCGGTGCAGCCGGGGGTGGTGATGCGGGTCAACCCGATCGGCGTCCTCAAGATGGAGGACGAGGCCGGCATGGACGAGAAGATCCTCGCGAAGCCGATCGACCAGATCACGCAGATCAATCGCAAGGTCCTGAGCTATCGCGACGTGCCGGAGATCGACCTGCAGCGGATCGCCCACTTCTTCTCGCACTACAAGGATCTTGAGCCCAACAAGTGGGTCAAGGTGATCGGCTGGGGCGATGCGGACGAGGCGAAGCAGCTCATCGTCGACGGCATCGAGCGCGAGAAGGCCGGCTGAGCATCGCGCCGGTCCGACGCCGGGGCGCTTGACCGCCCGTTCCTATCTCTGCAGGCTCCCTTTCAGCCGGGTCGCCGGCCCGGCCGCGGACGAGTAGGGGCCGAACCATGCAGCGACGGATCATCCCGGGCGTGATCGACGGGCAGCAGGCGCTATGCACCCTGCCGCCGGAGGCGACCGCCGCGGAGGCGGCGGATCTGATGCTGGCGCGGCGCGTCGGGGCGGTGATGGTCGTCGAGCACGGCCGCCTCGTCGGTATTGTCACCGAGCGCGATCTCGTCTTTCGCCTGCTGGCGCCCGCGCTGCAGCCGGCCGAGACCCGGCTCACGGCGATCATGACCCCCGATCCCGAGACGCTGGAGCCGGACGACACGGCGGTGGCGGCGCTCGAGAAGATGCTGGCCGGCCATTACCGCCACCTGCCGGTGCTGCGCGGCGAGGAGGTCTGCGGCATGGTGTCGATCCGCGACATCTACGAGGCCGTCCGGCACATGCTCGAGGAGGAGCTGAGAAGCGCCGAATCGCTCATTTATGGCGAGCAGTACGGCGCCGCCGGCTGACCGGCCCCCGCCCTTCGCCCTGAGTCCCTCGGCCCCTCAGCCCCTGGTTCTCAGCCGATGTCGTCCGCCTCGTCCGGGGCGAGGGCGCGGATCGACAGGGCGTGGATGCGGTCGCGCATGAGATCGCCGACCGCAGCGTAGACCATCCGCTGCCGGTCCAGGCTTCGCCGGCCGGCGAAGCCGTCGCTCACGACCTCCACAAAAAAATGCGTCTCGCCTTCCGGCCGGTGCCCGGCATGGCCGGCATGGTCCGCGGAATCGTCCCGGATCACGAGACGAAGTGGTGAGAGGCCCTCCCGCAGCCGCCGCTCCAGTTCCGTGGTCACGATGCCGGCCATGCGAGCGTTCCCCGTCGTGAAGCGCCGGCCCCTGCCCGCACCGGGCAGCTGGCCGTCCGCATGATGAATTCATGGACCGAGGCTAGCGTCCGGTACCCTTCCGGTAAAGCACGACACCGAAACCAGAAGGAGAAGCAGCATCGTACGCTCTTCGCCATTTCCAGTGCGACTTTCGCGTGGACCGACAACTATGCTGACAGAATTAACCGGAACTTAACCGTCGCACGGTAACCATCGGAGGATCGCGGGCGACGGTTTGCCGTCGGACCCGGGCCGGCACCCCGCCGGCTCTTCTCTGATGCGGAGATCTGGAATGATGGCGACGATCAAGGCGAAGCCCGTGAAGCAGACCGGACCGGGCCGGTCACGGGCGCAGGATGTCGACCGCCATGTCGGCGCCAGGATGCGCGAGCGGCGCATCATGCTGGGCCTGACCCAGCAGCAGATGGCCGAGCTCATCGGCGTGACCTACCAGCAGGCCCACAAGTACGAGAAGGGCATCAACCGCATCGCGGCGGGCCGGCTCTACACCATCGCCCACGCGCTCGGCGTCGAGGTCAGCTATTTCTTCGAGGGCATGGACAGCGATCGGGACTTCAAGCCGACGCCGCAGCAGCGGATGCTGCTCGACCTCGCCCGCAATTTCATCTCCCTGCCGAGCCGCAAGCACCAGGAAGCCATCTGCAGCCTGGCCCGCGCTCTCGCCAGCGCCAATGACCTGACCGGGTTCGGGCTGCCCCCGATCGACGCCGAGTGACCGGCCGGCGAGGGGCCGCAGGCCCTTCGCCCGGGCTCGCGTCCGGTGACGCGGCCGGCTTGTCGACCGGCCGTCGACCGACCATAGTCTGACCATCGGCCGTGCCGCTCCGCCGGAGCGCCCGGCCGGCGATGGGTCAGCTTCGAGGAAATGGCAAGGCGCGGATGGACGTGGGCCGCAAGACCCGACGCCCGCTCGGACCGGATGCGGTCGTCGGGCTCGGGGCGTCGGAAACGCCGGGACGATGCTGCGAGTGGCCGGGCTGCGCCGAGCGCGGCGACTTCCCGGCACCGCGCTCGCCGCAGGCCCTGCGCACGTTCCTCTGGCTCTGCCTCGAGCATGTCCGCGACTACAACCGGAGCTGGAACTATTTCGCCGGCATGAACGAGGACGAGATCGAGGCGCACCGGCGGGCGGACTCGACCTGGCACCGGCCGAGCTGGCGCTTCGGCGGGGTGGGTGCGAATGGCGAGCCGCAGTTCCACGACCCCTTCGGCTTCTTCGCCGATGGCGGGCCCGCCGCCGGCGAGCGGCGGTCCGAGCCGGCGCCGCCGCAGGGCAAGCCCTTGCGGATGATGGCCGTGCTCGACCTCGAGCCCGGCTTCACCCTGGTCGAGCTCAAGGCCCGCTACAAGACGCTGGTGAAGCGGCACCATCCGGATCGCCACGGCGGCGACCGGGACGCCGAGGAGCGGCTGAAGGCCATCAACGAGGCCTATACCTACCTGGTCGAGAACCGGCTGCACCGCTGACGGGACGGACGGCGGCGGGGGTCCGGGGCGGCACTCTCCACGGCCGGTGCGACGTCCGGCCGGGCGGGCCGGCGCGTCAACGGCCTTGCGCGATGCCGCCGGCGAACGCCATATACGGCGCGTGCGCCACAAGTCGCGAGACCAAGGGGTCGCGGCCGCCATAGATCACGACCGAGGAGAGGACGTTGCCACGGGAGGGTTCAGTCATCGACACGCAGGGCCAGCTCGGCTTGCCGGACCGGCCGGACCGCGAGGTCGATGTCCAGGAGACGTTCGGCATCGATGCCGACATGCGGGTGGGCGCCTTCGGCACGCGCACCGACTATGTGCCCGACATCGATCCGACCTACCAGTTCGACCGACCGACCACCCTCGCCATCCTGGCCGGCTTTGTCCACAACCGGCGGGTGATGATCCAGGGCTATCACGGCACCGGCAAGTCGACCCATATCGAGCAGGTCGCGGCCCGGCTGAACTGGCCGTGCGTGCGGGTCAATCTCGACAGCCACATCAGCCGCATCGACCTGATCGGCAAGGACGCGATCGTCCTCAAGGAAGGCCAGCAGGTCACCGAGTACCGCGAGGGCATCCTGCCCTGGTCCTTGCAGCATCCGGTGGCGCTGGTGTTCGACGAGTACGATGCCGGCCGGCCCGACGTGATGTTCGTGATCCAGCGCGTGCTCGAGGCGCAGGGCCGCATGACCCTGCTCGACCAGAACAAGATT